>JAYGEF010000361.1:0-2468 GCA_046582535.1 Alphaproteobacteria bacterium | reverse complement strand
GACGCCGATGCCGCACAGCGCCACGCCAATGGCGATCCAGGTGGCGCGGCCGACCCGCTCGCCGAGGAAGACCCAGGCGATGACGGCGGCGAACAGCGGCACCGAGCTGGCCGTGAACAGGGTGTTGGCCACGGTGGTGTGGTCGAGCGCCTGAATGAAGCAGACCCCGGCGACGCCGAGCACCGGCCCGGCCAGCAAAGCGCTGCGCCCGGCCCGGCGGAACTCGGCCACGGTGCGGTGGCGGTGGCGCAGGGCGAACAGGCAGGTCATGGCCACCGCCAGGGCGGCGGAGCGATAGAACAGCACCTGCCAGGCCGTGGCGTCATCGATCAGCCGAAAAATCAGCCCGTTGAGGCTGAGCGTCAGGGCCGAGCACAACACCAGTAGCACCCCACGCCGATAAAGCGCGCGGTCCGCGTCGTCGGTTGTCACCGGGTCCGCCACCGCCGGGGCGGCGCTATCAAAATCATCGGGCGTAGCCATGACCACCATGTAACCAGAAATCGCGCGCCGGGGGCACAGATTGTTCGCGGGGCCGTCATGCGGTGGGCGCATGGATGTGACACCCCATTGTCCCGACCGCGCAACTTCGCGTAGCCTCCCTCATGGTTGGCGGCACCACGAAGGGGAACCATGAAAGTCATCGTACTGGGCGCGGGGGTGATGGGCGTTATCACCGCCTATGAGCTGGCCGAGGATGGTCATGAGGTGGTGGTGGTCGAGCGCAACGCCGGCGTCGCCGAGGAGTCGAGTTTCGGCAATGCGGGAATTGTCGCGCCGGGCCATGCCTATGCCTGGGCCTCGCCTCGGGCCCCGCTCATGCTGCTGCAATCCCTGTGGCGCGACGACACGGCGTTGCGTTTCCAGTTCTCCCTCGATCCCAAAATGTGGCTGTGGTCGCTGCGCTTCCTGGTCAACTGCACGGCGGCGCGCAACCGGGTCAACACCCTGGTCAAGCTCGGGCTGTGTATGTACAGCCGCGACCGGCTCAAGGCCCTGCGCCTGGCCACCGGCATCGCCTATCACGAGACCGCCCGGGGTACGCTGTACCTCTATCGCGGCGGCCATCACCTGGAGACCGCCATCGCCAACATGGCGCTGCTGGCGGACAACGGGCTGGTCGGCCTCAAGGGTATCGACCGGGACGAGGCAGCGGCGTTGGAACCGGCCATGGCGCCGGTCAAGCATAAGTTCGCCGGGGCGGTTCACTGCGCTTCCGACGAAAGCGGCGATTCGAACCTGCTGTGCCGGGAGCTGACCCGGCGCATGGTCGATAAGGGCGTGGATTTCCAGTTCGCCACCACGGTGCAGGGGCTCAAGACCGAAGGCGGGCACATCAACGGGGTGATCACCGATAAGGGCGAGATCACCGGAGATGCTTACGTCATGTGTCTGGCCAACGAGACCCCCCTGGTGCTCAAGGGCCTGGGCTACCGGCTGCCGATCTACCCCATCAAGGGCTACTCCCTGACCCTCAATACGGATGGCCACAATGGCGCGCCGACCATGCCGGTGATCGACGAAGAGTATCTGGTCGCCTTCACCCGTATAGGCAACCGCTTCCGGGTTACCGCCACGGCCGAATTCGCCGGCTACGACACCAGCTTCAAGGCGAGCGATTTCGGCACCATGACCCGGGTTGCCCGCGAGGATTTCCCGGACGCCGGCGATTATGACAAGCCATCCCACTTCGCCTGCCTCAGGCCGATGACGCCGGACGGCCCGCCGGTGATCGGCCAGGGCCACCACGACAACCTGATCTTCAACACCGGCCACGGCCACATCGGCTGGACCATGGCCGCCGGCTCGGCCCGCATCGCGGCAGACCTGGTGGCCGGCAAGAAGCCAGAGATCGATCTGACCGGCATGACGCCGGACCGGTTTTAGAAAATGAAAAATCTCGGCCCCTTGACCCCCGGTCAATGACCACGGCCCGGGGCAGCCCCAGGATGCTCGCGCGTGCCCAACACGACTCCCGCGAAGCCCCGCCTTATGACTCCCTGGCGGGGCTTCTTCTTTAGGGTGGGTATCCAGGTGCTGTGCCCAGAACTTCAGGGTCCGGGCCCAGGCATGGTCGGCCAGGGCGGCATCGAAGTCGTCGGGCTGGTCGTCGTTCATGAAGCCGTGCTCGGCCTCGTAGCGGAAGATTTCCCAGTCACAGTCCACATGACCTAGTGATTCCTCCAGCACGTCCACCGCCGCCGGCAGGCACCAGGTGTCGCGGCTGGCGAAATGGCCCTGGAAGGGGATACGGATGGTCGCCGGGTCGGCCAGTTCCGGCGACGGAATGCCATAGAAGCAGGCCGCCGCGGCAAACTCGGGAATTCGCAGGGCGCCAAGCACGGTGACCACGCCGCCCAGGCAATAGCCGGTAATGCCGACCTTGGCCCCGTACCGCGCCAGATAGCGCGCCGCGCCGCAGACCTGCTGGTCGGTGGCGCTGAGATGGTCGAGGCCGTCCATCATTC
>JAYGEF010000327.1:0-2189 GCA_046582535.1 Alphaproteobacteria bacterium | reverse complement strand
GGTTCGAGCTGTTCTCGGCCGAGATCTATTTTTTATCCAAGCTGCCGGCCCGCATCGACAGTACGGAGACCGCGTTGGTGGTGGTCATGGCATTGGTGTTGTCGTTCCTCGCCACCATCTATCCGGCATGGCGGGCGGCGCGGCTCGATCCGGTGGAGGCGCTGCGTTATGAGTGACGCGGCACGCCATGTCTGACGCGATTCTGGCCCTAGAGAATGTGACGCGAACCTTCACTCAAGGGGGCAAACGCCTGGCGGTGTTGCGCGGTGCGAATCTGACCCTCAAGGGCGGCGAACTGGTCGCTCTGGTCGGCCCGTCGGGGGCGGGCAAATCCACCTTGCTGCAGGTCGCCGGTTTGCTTGAACAACCGGACGGCGGTGAGGTCTGGATCGGCGGTGCTTCCTGCGGCGGCCTCGGCGACGACGAGCGCACCCGGTTGCGCCGCGATACCTTGGGGTTCGTCTACCAGTCCCACCATTTGCTGCCGGAGTTCTCGGCTGTCGAGAACGTTATGCTGCCGCGCATGATTGCCGGGGTGAGCGCCGGCGAGGCCGTTGAACGGGCCATGGGGTTGCTGGCCGATCTCGGCCTTGAGGACCGCGCCGGCCATCGCCCGGCGGAACTATCCGGCGGCGAACAGCAGCGCGTGGCCATTGCCCGCGCTTTGGCCAACCAGCCCAGCATATTGCTGACCGATGAGCCCACGGGCAATCTTGATCACGACACCGCGCTCACTGTATTCGAGCAACTTGCCGCCGTGGTCCGCGACAGCGGCGTGGCGGCCCTGGTCGCCACCCATAATCTCGAACTGGCGGGGCGAATGGATCGGGTCGTGGGACTTGAAGACGGACGGATCGTCGACCGATGATGTAAATCTATCCACAGGTAACACAACATTCTGTGGATAGATTGCGAATTTCCTCTACATGCTGTTGATGCTGTGAAGGCCATGTGTCACAGTCGCTGACCATGTCACATGCCGATTTCGTTCATCTCCGGATTCACTCCGCCTTTTCCCTGTCGGAAGGGGCGATCAAGATTCCCGGGCTGGTCGAGCTCTGCCGTAGTCACGCCATGCCGGCAGTGGCAATTACCGATACCGGCAACTTGTTCGGCGCCATGCAGTTCTCCGGCGCCTGCGCCGGCGCCGGCATTCAGCCCATCGTCGGCTGCCTGCTGCCCCTGGCCCGCAATGATCAGACCCCGGCCAATGGGCGCACCCTGGCGCCGGATGGTCTGCCGGTGTTGGCCCAGAACGAGATCGGCTACGGCAATTTGGTCAAGCTGGTCAGCAAAGCCTTTCTCGAGCCGGAGCCGGGCGAGGCCCCGCACATCACATGGAATGATCTCGAGGCCCATTGCGAAGGGCTGATCGCGCTTACCGGTGGTCCTGGTGGTCCCGTTGGGCGACTGTTGGGCGAGGCCCAGGCGCCGACGGCCGAGGCCGCCCTGCAACGGCTCGAGGCCATGTTCGCGGGCCGGCTTTATGTTGAACTCATGCGCCACGGCCTCGATGAGGAGAAGCGTATCGAGCCGGCGCTGATCGATATGGCCTATGCCCACGCGCTGCCGTTGGTGGCGACCAACGACGTGTTCTTTACGGACACCACAATGTTCGAGGCTCACGAGGTGCTGTTGTGCATCGCCGAGGGCATGACCATAAGTAACGATCAGCGCCGCCAGTTGTCGCCGCAGCACTACTTCAAGTCTCCGGCCGAAATGCGCGCCCTGTTCGCCGACCTGCCCGAGGCCATCGACAACACCATGGTCATCGCGCGGCGCTGCGCCGTTGGCGCGCCGTCGCGCGATCCCATTCTTCCGGCCTTCCCGGTGAGCAGCGGGTTGAGCGAGTCCGACGCCTTGCGCGCCCAGGCCGAGGCCGGTCTGGCCGAGCGCCTGGAGACTGTGGTCTACACGGCGGACATGGACCAGGCAGCCCGCGACGAAGCCGCATCGCGCTATGGCGAACGTCTCGATTTCGAGCTCGGCATCATTGCCAAGATGGATTACCCGGGCTATTTCCTGATCGTTGCCGAGTTCATCCAGTGGGCCAAGGGCGAGGGCATTCCAGTGGGGCCAGGCCGGGGCTCGGGCGCCGGGTCCGTGGTGGCCTGGTCCCTGACCATAACTGATCTCGACCCGTTGTGCTTCGGCCTGCTGTTCGAACGCTTTCTTAATCCCGAACGCAT
>JAYGEF010000317.1:0-23831 GCA_046582535.1 Alphaproteobacteria bacterium | reverse complement strand
CCCTGTGGCTCGGCAACCGCCGGCTCATGGCCGAGGCGGGTATCGACATCGCGGCGGGGGATGGCGCCGCCGCGGCGCTGGAAGAGCAGGGCAAGACGGTCATGTGGCTCGGCGAGAGCGGCGGCGTGCAGGGTCTGATTGCCGTGCGCGACGCGGTCAAGGCTAATGCGGCGGCGGCCATAGCCCGCCTCAAGGCCCAAGGCATCGAGACCGTCATGCTGACCGGCGACAATAGTCGCAGCGCCGCCATGGTCGCCGCCGAGGTCAGGGTCGACCGGGTGTTGGCGGAAGTGCTGCCCGGCGACAAGGCGGCCGAAATCGTTCGCCTGCGCGAAGGCGGCCGCCTGGTCGCCATGGTCGGCGACGGCATCAACGACGCGCCGGCCCTGGCCGCCGCCGATGTCGGTATCGCCATGGCGGGGGGCACCGACGTGGCCATGCACAGCGCCGGCCTGACCCTCATGCGCGGAGATCCCATGCTGGTGGCCGACGCCATCGACGTGTCCCGCGCCACCTACCGGAAGATTTTGCAGAATCTGTTCTGGGCCTTTATTTACAACGTCATCGGGATTCCCCTGGCCGCCGCCGGCATGCTCAACCCGGTGTTCGCCGGCGCGGCCATGGCGTTTTCCAGCGTCAGCGTAGTGACCAATTCGTTGAGCCTGCGGCGGTGGCGGCCAAACAAAGGAGAAAGCGCATGAATATCGGCCAGGCGGCGAGCCTTTCCGGGGTGACGTCGAAAACCATCCGCTACTACGAATCTATCGGCCTGATCGAGGCGGCGCCGCGCACCGGCGGTGGTTACCGCAGCTACGGCGACACCGACGTTGCTTTCCTGCGCTTCATCCACCGGGCGCGGAGCCTGGGGTTCAGCGTCGATGACGTGGCCGGCCTGTTGACGCTGTATCGCGACAAGGACCGGGCCAGCGCCGACGTCAAGGCGGTGGCGAGGCAGCATATGAGCGATATCGAGCATAAGATCGCGGCTCTCGAATCGATCCGTACGACCCTCGGTCATCTGGTCGACAAATGCCACGGCGACGACCGGCCGGATTGCCCAATTCTCGACGACCTGGCCGGGTTGGCAGCCAACACCGTGGCCGGGCCGGAGCGTTCACAGTGACACTTCGGTTTTTTATGGGGCTGGCCCTCGCCGCCATCGTCGGAATTGGCGGCGGCGCCTGGCTTGCCGCCCAAGAGCCGGTTCAACCGGTTGCCGAACCGGTCCTGGTCGAGCTTGTGGCCGAGCCTGAACCCGTTATCGAACGAATTATCGAACCCGTTGCACCCGTAGTTGCCACGGCTGTTGAAAGCGACCCGGCACTGTGGGCGTCGTCGGTCACGGTTGAACCGACCGAGGCTGTCGAGCCGCCGGCCTGGCAGCGTTATGCGGTGTCGCCACCGATGGCGCTCCCCGGCACGCCGATGATTGCTCTGATGATTGACGATATGGGGGAGGCGCGGGATGGGTCGGACCGCATCGTGGCCCTTCCGGGTCCGCTCACCCTGGCTTATTTCCCGCACTCGCCGAACCTTGACGAACAGATCGTGGAGGCCCGCCAGGCCGGCCATGAAATCATGCTGCATCTACCCATGGAGCCCGACGACGCCAGTGAGAACCCCGGCCCCGATCCGCTGCTGACCAGCCTCGACAGAGATGAATTGCGCGGCCGCTCCATCGCCATGCTCGATAGCATCGACGGCTATGTCGGGGTCAACAACCACATGGGCAGCCGGTTTACCCGCGACGAGGCCGCCATGGCGCTGGTCCTCGCCGAGGTGCGCGACCGGGGTTTGCTGTTCGTCGACTCCCGCACGGCTGCCAATTCCGTGGCGGGGCGGCTCGCCCGCGACCTCGGTGTGCCGGCCCTGCGACGCGATATCTTTATCGATAACGACGCCGACGGGGCGCTCATCGGCGCCCAACTCGCCGCCCTGGAACAGCACGCCCGGGACCATGGCTTCGCCATCGGTATCGCCCATCCAAGGCCCCATACCATCGAGGCCCTGACCGACTGGTTGTCGACGGTGACGGAACGGGGGTTCGTGCTGGTTCCCATCAGCACCATTGCCGCCCGGGAACACGGCGTCCATATGGCGGCCAGCCAAGATGAGACGGTCACCGAATGAGCTCGCCAATTCCCACTGTCGAACGGGCCTCGGCCATGCCGGGCCGGGTATGGTATTGGGTCGCCGGCGGTATCGGCGCCATGGCCCTGGCCGCTTTCGTCGCCATCCTGTTCAACGGCATTGCCGGCATGGGCGATGCCCTGCAGCAGATGCTGGGGCCGGGCCGAATTGAGGTCACTCTGGACGAGCCCGGCACCTACACCGTGTTCCACGAGCATGAGAGCATCTTCGAGGGCCAGTATTATTCGTCGCCCGAGATCGTCTCGGGCCTGACGGTACGGGTCCGCTCCCTGGATGGCGGCGAGACCATTAGGGTCGAGGCGCCTAGCATAAGTTCCAATTACGCGATCAGCGGCCGTTCGGGCGTTGGCATTTTTGAGTTCAATATCATCGAACCGGGCCGCTACCGGATAACCGCGGCCTATGGCAACGGTCAGGCCACGCCCCAGGTGGTGCTGGCCATAGGCCACGATTTCATGGGTGGCTTGATGGCCACCATATTCGGCGCCATTGGCGTCATGATGGTGGGTGCCGGCCTGGTGATCTCAATCGCCGTGGTCACCTTCGTAAAGCGTGAAAAGGCTCTGAGAGCCTTGCAAGGGGGAGACACAACATGAGTGATACTTATCTGGTTGGCGGCATGACCTGTGACGGCTGCGTTCGCGCGGTGACCAACGCCATCGAGCGCGTCATACCCGGCGCTTCCGTGTCGGTTGATCTTGCCGCCGGTCGGGTTACTGTCGATGGCGCCAACGGCGATAGCGCCGTCGCCGAGGCTGTCGCCGATGCCGGCTTTGATTTTGACGGCAAGGCCTGACACGCGAACACCAAAGGGAGGAGAGAGCCATGACATCGAGCCAATCCACGCGTCCGGCCAAGATCGGCCTCATGTTGCCGGCCATGGAGAAAAACAATGGCATGAGCAGCTGGGCCGATATTCGCGCCATGGCGGAACTCGCCGAGGGCATCGGCTTCGACTCCTTATGGGTGGTCGATCACTTTCTCTACAAGCTGGAAAACGACGATCCGCCGAAAGGCGCCTGGGAGTGCTGGTCGATGTTGTCGGCCCTGGCGGCCTGCACGAAGAATGTCGAACTCGGCACCCTGGTGCTCGGCATGGGCTTCAGGAACCCGGCCTTGCTGGCCAAGATGGCCGATACCGTCGATGAGATTTCCGGCGGGCGGCTGATCCTGGGGATCGGCGCCGGCTATCACAAGTACGAGTACGACGCCTTCGGCTATCCCTTCGACTACAAGTTCAGCCGCTTCGAGGAGGGCATCCAAATTCTCCATAGCCTGCTGAAGACCGGCAAGGTGGACTTCGAGGGACGCTTCCACAGCGCTCGTGACTGCGAGCTGAAACCGCGCGGCCCACGGCCTGAAGGACCGCCCATCATGGTCGGCGGCAGGGGCCACAAGATGCTGCGCGCGGTGGGCCGCTACGCTGATATCCATAATGGTTTTTGGGACGATGTGGCCAACAGTCCCGAGGGCTTTGCTGCCATGAGCGCGCGCATCGACGAGGCCTGCGAAGAGGTTGGCCGTGACCCGGCGACCCTGGCGCGCTCGGCCTCGGTGCTTATCGCCGACCCCACCGCCGAACCGTGGTGGGAGGATATGCCGTTCGACAACGACGCCGACCTCGGCGCCCTCAAGCCGTTGTTCGGAGAGCCCGAGGAGATCGCGGATACCCTCCGGCGGTTTGTCGCCGAAGGGGTATCCAGCATCCAGATTCACCTCGACCCGACCACGCCGGAAGCCGTCGAACGGCTGGCGCCGGTGCTGGAGGCTTTCGACGCCGGGTAGCCGCGAGGGCGAGACGACTTGGACAATTGGCGCCATGCGTACGGTCCACGCTGTTATGGATAATGAAACTATCATCCTGTTTTAGCCCGGAGGCAGAACTATGAGTGATACAGACGACTCCCTGGATCAGAGCAATTCCCACAGTATTTCCGGACACAAGGACGGGAATTTCGTAACCACGGGTGATCGCCACCGTTTCGCCGGGATTCCCACATTCCTGCGCGCGCCGCTGGTCCAGGACGGCGATACGCCGACCATCGGTATTTTCGGCGTGCCCTACGACGGCGGCATCATCCGCACGCCGGGCACCCGGTTCGGACCGCGTGGTATTCGGAATTGTTGCTGGCGTGTCGAACAATTCGACCCGGAGCTCGGCGTCAATCCTTTCGAGATGCACGATATCGTCGATTTCGGCGATCTGATCCTGTCGCCGTTCTCGGTCGATGACGCCATGGAGTCCATCGAAAAGGGCGCCGCCAAGTTGCTCGACAGGGACATCGTGCCCATCGCCATCGGCGGTGATCACTTCATCACCCATCCGCTGCTGCGCGCCATTCACAAGAAGCACGGCGATGTGGCGGTGATTCATTTCGACGCCCATACGGACACGGCGACAGAGGCCTATGGCCAAAAGTTCAATCACGGCACCATGTTTCGCCATGCGGTGGCGGAAGGTATTCTCGATCCGAAGAAATTCATTCAGGTCGGCATCCGCAAGGTCTTCGGCGACGACGAGTTCGATTTCCATGAGGAGCACGGCATCGAGGTCATCTCGGCGGAGCGCTTGCGGGAGATCGGCGCCGCCGGGCTGAAAGAACGCTTCGCGCGCTTTCAGGGGGACAAGGTCTACGTCACCTTCGATATCGATTTTGTCGATGCGGCCCACGCGCCCGGTGTTGGCAGCCCGGAATTGGGTGGTCCTTCAAGCAGCGAAACCATGGCCGCTATCCGGACCCTGGCGGGCCTCGACATTATCGGATTTGATCTGGTTGAAGTGGCGCCGTCCTACGACGTGCGGGACCTGACCTGCTATCTCGCTAATCTGGTGTTGATGGCGTTCGTCTCGATGACCCCCCAACGGTCGTAATGTCGGGCTAGCTCTCGTTGCCGCTGGCGAAGCGCACCGCTTCCTGGGCGGCGCGGATCAGGGCGCGGGCCTTGTTGCAGCTCTCCTGGTACTCGGTCTCCGGGTCGCTGTCGGCGACCACGCCACCGCCGGCCTGGACGTACATGACGCCGTCCTTGAGCACCGCCGTACGCAGCGCGATGCAGGTATCCATGGAGCCATTGGCTGACAGGTAACCCACGGCGCCGGCATAGATGCCGCGGCGGTCGTGCTCAAGCTCGTCGATGATCTCCATGGCCCGTACCTTGGGCGCGCCCGACACCGTGCCGGCGGGAAAACCGCCGACCAGGGCGTCTATGGCGTCGTACTGTGGGTCGATTTCGCCCTCTACGTTGGAGACGATATGCATGACGTGGCTATAGCGTTCGATGATATTGCGTTCGGTCACCTTGACCGTGCCGATCTTGGCCACTCGGCCGACATCGTTGCGCCCCAGGTCGAGCAGCATGAGGTGTTCGGCCAGTTCCTTGGGGTCGCTGAGCAGGTCGTCGGCAAGGGCCTGATCTTCGGTGGCGTTTGCGCCGCGCGGTCGGGTACCGGCGATGGGCCGCACGGTCACCGTGCCGTCGCGCAAGCGAACCAGGATTTCCGGGCTTGAGCCGACCACCGCGAAGTCACCGAAGTTGACGCAGAACAGAAACGGCGATGGATTGAGCCGGCGCAGGGCCCGATAGAGCGCCATGGGCGGTAGGTCGAAGGGCACGGAAAAGCGCTGCGAAGGCACCACCTGGAAGACGTCGCCGGCGAAGATGTACTCCTTCGCCTTCTCGACCATGGCGTGGTAGGCCTCGCGGGTGGTGTTCGAGGACGGCTCGGGAACCACGCCACCGGCGGCGCGCTTGATCTGTTCATGGGGCACGCTGCGCTCGAGATCGGCGACCGCTTCGCCGAGGCGCGATTCGGCCCGGCCATAGGCGGTGTCCGCATCGACGCCGTCCTCGGTCCACACCGGGGTGACCACGGTAACCAGGTCTTCCACGTTGTCGATGATGGCCATGATGGTGGGTCGCAGAAACATACCATCCGGGCAGCCCATGACGTCTGGATTGCTGTCGGGCAGGCGTTCCATGAGGCGCACGGTGTCGTAGGACATGTAGCCGACCAGGCCGGCGGCCATGGGGGGCAGGCCCTCGGGCAGCTCAATCCGTGATTCGGCGATGACCGTGCGCAGCGAGTCGAGCGAGCCCTCGTCGCTGGGCTCGAAAGCATCCGGATCGGTCAGGGCGCTACGGTTGATTTCGGCCTTGTTGCCGTGGCACCGCCAAATGAGATCGGGCTTGAGGCCGACAATGGAGTAGCGACCGCGAACAGCCCCGCCTTCGACGGATTCCAGTAAAAAACTGTTGGCCTGGCCATGGGCCAGTTTGAGCATGACCGAAACCGGGGTCTCAAGATCGGCAACCAGCGTGGTCCATGCCACTTGCGGCACGTTGTTGTTGTAGGTCTCGGCGAAGGCCGCTGGTTCGGTTCTCACACGCATGGTCAGTACAGGGCTTGGAGGGCGCCCGAGTTGACCATCACCGGATAGCGCTGTTGGAGATAGGCGCGGTACTGGTCCATCAGGTCATGGGTAATGCCGTCGCGAATTGATTGTTGTTGTTGTTCGTAGCCGGCGGCGTCGGCGCTGCCGTCCGCTCTGACAATGTCGGCCAGGCGGATCAACGCGTGGCCCAGGCCGTCACGGGTTACGCCGGCGGCGGCGCCATTGCGGCCAAGGGCAAACAGGGCAGCGACCAACTCGTTCGACAACGCCGCCTTGGCGCCGTCTCCATCGCGCCGCACGGGCTCGCTGCTCAAGGGAACCAGACCGAGATCGGCGACTACCTGGGCATAGCTCTCGCCGGCCTCGATACGCTCGACCGCGGCCTCGGCGCGTGACGTCGCCATGATGTCCCGTTGTTCATCCGTCCAGCCGTCGCTCACGGCCTGGCGCACATCGTCAAGGGGACGCAACGCAGGCGCTATGACGCGGTCGACCCGGACCACGAACTCGCTGCCGTCTCCGGCTTCAATCACCAGGGAGGTCTCACCGTTTGCGGTGGCGAAGGCTGTCGCCAGGAAATCAGCGCCAGCCGGAAGTCCGTCAATAAACGATCCGTCAGGGCCATCGCCGTCGATGTCAATGCCGTCGAGCTGGTGGAATGGCAGGGCAAGTTCGTCGGCAGCTTCTTCGATGGTGGCGCTGTCGGCGAATTTGTCGTCGAGTTTATTGGCGAAGTCGTATAGCGCATCGGCCGCGCGGCTCAGAGAGATATCGTGGATCAGCTTATCGCGAACCTCATCCAGGGTCGGCGAGCGCGCCGGTTCGATGGCGGTAAGATGGAAGATGTGCCAGCCCAGAGCGGTCTCGACGGGTTCGCTGAAGTCGCCTTCACTAAGACCAAAGACCACATCGGCCATGTCGCCAAACAATTCGTTGCGGCTCACCGTGCCGAGGGAGAGGTCGTCTGCCTCGGCGCCGGTCATCGCCGCCGCCACGGCAACGAAATCATCGCCCGCCGAAAGCCTGTCGTGAATGTCCCGGGCGGCGGCGGCGTCGAATGCCACGATCTGTTCGACGGCGCGGCGCTCGGGTTGCATGAATTCGAGATGGCGATCGTCGTACTCGGCCTCGAGTTCATCCTCGGAAATGGCGATTTCCTCGAAGATGTCCTCCGGCGTTATGTGGATATACGACAGCGCGCGGTATTCCGGCGCGGTAAAGCGGTGAGCATTGGCCCGATGGAAATCCGACAACTCGCCTTCACTGGGCGCGGGAATGCCGGTGATGGAGTGGTTGGTAATGATCGCGTACTCAGCGATCCGGCGTTCCTGCTGATAATTGTAGACACTATCCAACAGGAATTTAGACACTGCCGCCCCGCCGGTAATGGCGCTGGCCAGTTGGCCGCGCATAATTTCGTCGCGCCGGGTCGCCAGATAGGCGTCTTCGGAGATCCGCTGGGCGGCCAGGAACGAGGCAAAATAATTGGCATCGAACTCGCCCTGGATATTCGCAAACAACCGGGAATCACGAATGTCGTCGCGCAGCATCTTGTCGCTGACCTCGAGGCCGAGACGCTCGACTTCAAGGTCGTAGAGCCGGCGCACGATCAAGACATCGACGGCCTGGTTGAGAATGCCGAGTTGGACGGCCTGGGCGCTGTCCAGTTGATTGCCGAAATACGCCTGCAACTGGGCAATCTGAAGCTGGAATTCGCGGTTGATTTCCGGATTGGAGATTTCGATGCCGTCGACCGACGCCACCACCACACCCGAGCGACTGAGGATGCCGCGGACGACGTCGCTGATGCCGAACAGTCCGAACCCGGCAATAATCAGGGCCGAGAATATCCCGAGAACCCACTTGCCGCCGAATTTTCGCATTGAGATGAGCATGGCGCGTGCGGTCCTGAAACGAAGTCAAAAAGGTGAGGCGGGCGCGAGCCGGCCAAGGCCGCGCATATTATGGGCTGTGCCCGTACGGCGGCAACACGTAATATGGCCGCCTGTTATTCCGTCCCCTGTTGGTTATCGCTGGAGTCTGATGTTCATGTCACCTCGTCCCCTTATTGCCGGCAACTGGAAGATGAACGGACTGCGCGCCGATGCGCTTGAAAGAGTCGCGGCGTTAGCCGCCCTGGCGGGCCCTGGCGATGCGGGGTCCGACCTGCTCGTCTGTCCGCCGGCGACCTTGCTCCATGAGGTCGCGGGCGCGGTGGGCGGTGCTTCCGTGATCCTCGGGGCCCAGGATTGCCACAGCCGGGAGTCGGGCGCCCACACTGGCGATGTCAGCGCTGCTATGCTCGCCGATGTCGGCTGCCGCTATGTCATTGTCGGCCATTCGGAACGCCGTGCAGACCACCAGGAAAGCGATGCGGTGGTCCGGGCCAAGGCCGAGGCGGCTCACGGCGCCGGCCTGATCGTGATCATCTGTCTTGGCGAAAGCGAAGCCCAAAGGGACGCCGGGGAGGCCTTGGCGGTGGTCGAATGCCAACTGGCCGGATCGCTGCCGGATGGCGCCGGCGCGGCCGACACGGTCATCGCCTATGAGCCAATCTGGGCCGTCGGCACCGGCCGCACCCCATCCAACGAACAGATCGCCGAAGTGCATGACCATTTGCGCATCCGACTCGGCGCCGGCGGGGACGACGTGCGCTTGCTCTACGGCGGCTCGGTCAAGCCGTCCAATGCCAATGAGATTCTCGCCCTCGACAACGTCAATGGCGCGCTGGTCGGTGGCGCCAGTCTGGTGGCCGACGATTTCTGGGCGATTTGTCGAAGCTTATCCTAGCAACCGGGGGTCGGCCTGTGGTATAGGCGGCGTGCCCATGGCCACTCGTGGCGCCACACCCGATAAGACTCTTCACCGATGTATCAAATACTGCTCGTCATTCACGTCATTCTGGTCCTTGCCTTGATCGGCTCCGTGCTGCTGCAACGCAGCGAGGGCGGGGCGCTTGGCATGGGTGGTGCTGGTGGTGGCGCCGGCGGCGGCCTTATGTCGGGGCGGGCGCAGGCTAATCTGCTGACCCGGGCGACTACCATTCTGGCGACGTTGTTCATGGTTTCGAGCATGGTCCTGACACTCATAGTGACCCATCGCGACGGCCGCGAGTCGATTGTCGATCAAATTCAATCGGCCCCGCTAGACGAAGCACCGGCGGAACCCGAGGGACCCAGTGTCCCAATCGCGGACTAGAGGCGTGAGTGTAAAAAAACTTACTAAATTGCTCTCCGCGACGCGGGTCGCGCTTCTGCTCACCACCAACTTGTGTTATACCTAAAGCCCATGGCGCGGTTCATATTCATCACCGGCGGTGTGGTCTCTTCCCTGGGAAAAGGTCTTGGCTCCGCCGCCCTCGCGGCGTTGCTTCAGGCGCGCGGATATCGCGTTCGCCTGCGTAAGCTCGACCCCTATCTCAATGTCGATCCGGGCACCATGAGCCCCTATCAGCATGGCGAGGTGTTCGTCACCGACGATGGCGCCGAGACCGATCTCGACCTCGGCCATTACGAGCGTTTCACCGGTGTGCCGGCGCGCAAGAGTGACAACATCACCAGCGGCCGGGTCTATTCCACGGTGATCCTGAAAGAGCGCCGCGGCGATTATCTGGGCGGCACGGTGCAAGTCATTCCTCACGTTACCGACGCCATCAAGGAGTTCATCGTCGCCGATACCCAGGATACGGATTTCCTGCTTTGTGAAATCGGCGGCACCGTGGGTGATATTGAAAGCCTGCCGTTCCTCGAGGCGATTCGCCAGCTTGGCAACGAACTGCCGCGCGACGATACCTGCTTTATCCACGCCACTCTGGTGCCTTACCTCGCCTCGGTCGGCGAACTCAAAACCAAGCCGACCCAGCATTCGGTCAAGGAATTGCGCGGCATCGGCATCCAGCCGGATATCCTGCTGTGCCGTTCGGAGCGGGAAATACCCTCCGGCGAACTCAACAAGATTGCGTTGTTCTGCAATGTCCGCAAGGAAGCGGTGATCCCGGCGCTCGATGTTGATACCATCTATCAGGCGCCGATCAGCTACCACGAGGCCGGTCTCGACACCCAGGTGCTGCTGCGCTTCGGCATCGAGGATAAAGTGGCGCCGGACCTGACCCGTTGGGAAACCATTGCCGATCGTATTCGCAGGCCCGAGGGCGAGGTCAGCATCGCCGTGGTCGGCAAGTATACCGGCCTGATCGATGCCTATAAGTCCCTGGCCGAAGCGCTGACCCATGGCGGCATCGCCAATCATGTGCGGGTTAATATGTCCTGGGTCGATGCCGAGACGTTCAAGTCCGACGACGTGGTTCATGAACTGCAGGAGGTCGACGGCATCCTGGTGCCGGGCGGTTTCGGTGAACGGGGCGCCGAAGGAAAAGTCGCGGCGGTGACGTTCGCCCGCGAGCGCAAGATTCCCTATTTCGGCATCTGCTTCGGCATGCAGATGGCGGTGATTGAAGCCGCGCGCAACCTGGCCGGCATGCCCGGCGCGTCGTCCACCGAGTTCGGTCCCTGCGAGGATCCGGTGGTCGGACTGATGACCGAGTGGACCCGGGGCAGCGTTACCGAGACCCGCAATGTGGGCGATAATCTCGGCGGCACCATGCGCCTTGGCGCCTACGAATGTGTCTTCGAGAACGGCAGCCGGGTGGCGCAAATTTACGGTCAGAAGTCGATCAGCGAACGTCACCGTCATCGCTACGAGGTCAACATCAACTACCGCCCGCAACTCGAGGCGGCGGGCATGGTGTTCTCCGGCATGTCGCCGGATGGCGTGTTGCCCGAGATCATCGAGCTGGCCGACCACCCGTGGTTCGTCGGTGTCCAGTTCCATCCCGAACTCAAGTCCAAGCCGTTCGAACCTCACCCGTTGTTCGCGTCGTTCATCGAGGCGGCGATCCAGCAATCGCGCCTGGTTTGATCTCTCACCGATGACAAAATCACACCAGATTGCGGTGGGTGATCTGCGTATCGGCAATGACTTGCCGTTGACGCTGAGTGCCGGGCCTTGCGCCATTGAAAGCCGCGCCCACGCCCTGGAGACCGCCGAGGCGTTGCGCGGCATGGCGGCCACGGCCGGCATCGGCCTGATCTACAAGAGTTCGTTCGACAAGGCCAACCGCACCAGCGTGGACAGTCCGCGCGGCATCGGCATGGTCGAGGGTCTGGATATTCTGGCCGGCGTGCGCGAGACCATGGGCTGCCCGGTCATCACCGACGTTCATTTGCCCGAGCAATGCGCCCCCACCGCCGAGTCCGTGGATGTGCTGCAGATTCCCGCCTATCTCTGTCGCCAGACCGATCTGGTGGTGGCGGCGGCGGTGACCGGCCGGGCGCTCAACATCAAGAAAGGCCAATTCTTGGCGCCGTGGGACATGGCCAATGTGTTCGCCAAGGCCCGCGACGCCGGCAATTACGACATCATGTTGTGCGAGCGCGGCGCCAGTTTTGGCTACAACACGCTTGTCTCGGACATGCGCTCGCTTCCCATCCTGGCCGAGACCGGATGTCCCGTGGTGTTCGACGCTACCCATTCGGTCCAGCAGCCCGGCGGCCGGGGCGTCACCAGCGGCGGCCAGCGCGAATTCGTGCCGGTCCTGGCCCGGGCCGCGGTGGCGGTCGGCGTCGCCGCCGTGTTCATGGAAACCCACCGCGATCCGGACAGTGCCCCCAGTGATGGCCCCAACATGGTGCCGCTCGATGCAATGCCCGATTTGCTGGCCCGCCTCGTGGCTCTCGACCGGCTGACCAAAACCCTTTAAATAGCCACCGAGTTTTAATCCATCTATTCGCGGAGACTCTCATGACCGAGATCGTCGATATCCATGCTCGTGAAATTCTCGATAGCCGGGGCAATCCGACCGTCGAGGTCGACGTCACTTTGGACAGTGGCGCCGAAGGCCGGGCAGGGGTGCCGTCGGGCGCATCCACCGGCGCCCACGAGGCGGTCGAGCGCCGCGATGGCGACGATAAGCGCTATAGCGGCAAGGGCGTTCTCGAGGCGGTGGAAGCGGTCAACGGCGAGCTGTTCGACGCCCTCTCTGGTATGGATGCCACCGAGCAGGAAGCCATCGACCAGACCATGATCGATCTCGACGGCACGGCCAACAAGAGCCGCCTCGGGGCCAACGCCATTCTCGGTGTCAGCCTCGCTGTCGCCAAGGCGGCGGCCAGCGCCCGGGCATTGCCGTTATATCGTTATGTCGGCGGCTCCCACGCCCGCGACCTGCCGGTGCCCATGATGAACGTGGTCAATGGCGGGGCCCACGCCAACAACAGCATCGATCTGCAGGAATTCATGATCGTGCCTGTCGGCGCCGACAATTTCGCCGAGGCCTTGCGCATGGGCGCCGAGGTGTTTCATGCCCTGCGCCGCCAACTCGACGATGCCGGTCATTCCACGGCGGTCGGCGATGAAGGCGGTTTCGCGCCCAATCTGGCCAGTGCCGACGCCGCCCTGGCGGAAATCGTAAAGGCCATCGATTCGGCGGGTTACACCCCTGGCGATGATATCTCTCTGGCCCTCGATGCCGCCGCCAGCGAATTCTATTCCGACGGCGCCTACGTCCTCGACGGCGAAGGAAAGACCCTCGATAGCGCCGCCATGACGGCCTATTACAAGGACCTGGTTGGGCGTTTTCCCATTGTCTCCATCGAAGACGGCATGGCCGAAGATGACTGGGATGGCTGGGTCACATTGACCGCCGCCCTGGGCGTATCGACGCAGCTTGTGGGCGATGATTTGTTCGTTACCAACGTGGCTCGCCTAAATCAGGGTATCGCTCAGGGTGCGGCCAACGCCATCCTGATAAAAGTGAATCAGATCGGCACCTTATCGGAAACCCTGGAGACCATGGAGCGGGCGGGGCGGGCCGGCTATGCCTCGGTGATGTCGCACCGTTCCGGTGAAACCGAGGACGCCACCATCGCTGATCTGGCGGTCGCCACCAACTGCGGCCAGATCAAAACCGGCTCCCTGTCGCGCTCCGACCGCATGGCCAAGTACAACCAGTTGCTCCGCATCGAGGAAGAACTCGATCGCACGGCGCGCTACCCCGGCGCCGCCGCCTTCGCCCGTAGCGGCGACGAATAGCCCCGAGCCGGCCTTGAAAACTGCGGCTTGACCCGAACGAATCGGTTGTGATTAAATGGGGTTATGTCGTGGCTTAATGAAATAGCTCAACGCACCCGGTCCATGGCCGGGCCATTGGCCGTGGCCTGCATGGTCAGCTACATCGGTTTTCACGCCATCCAGGGCGATCGCGGGTTGCTGACCTGGCTTCAACTCAGCTACCAGATTGAGCAGACCCGGGCGGCGTTGGTCATGAGCCGGGCCGAGGAACAGCGGTTGAACCACCGGGTCTCCCTGCTGCGGCGCGACAATCTTGATCTCGATATGCTCGATGAGCGTGTCCGGGCGGTGCTCAATCAGGCGCACCCCGGCGAACTCGTGATGTTCCTGGAGCCGGCCCACTCGACTCTCTGATCTCTATTCGGTAGAGGGATTTATCCCCGATTTCCCAAGGCTTAGCACTTGCCCGCCTTGCAAGGCGGGATCATTGCGCGTAATTTCTTAACGCTGTTCGACGACCATGAGGCCCGCTCGGCTTGAGCGCTCTAGATTGCCGGAGATAATGTCATGGCGACGCCCAAGAAGAAGCCCAAGCGCGCCAAACTGAAGGCGCCGGATCGCGACGAGCTTCTGGCCTATTACAGGCAGATGCTGTTGATCCGCCGTTTCGAGGAAAAGGCCGGCCAAATGTATAGCATGGGCCTGATCGGCGGATTCTGCCATCTCTATATCGGCCAGGAGGCGGTGGTCGTCGGCATGGAGCACGCCATCGGCCCGGACGACGGCGTTATCACCAGCTATCGCGACCACGGCCACATGCTGGCCCGGGGTATGGACGCCAAGGGCGTCATGGCGGAACTGACCGGTCGCCGGGGCGGCTATTCCAAAGGCAAGGGCGGCTCCATGCACATGTTCTCCGCCGAGAAGAATTTCTACGGTGGCAACGGCATCGTCGGCGCCCAGGTGCCGCTCGGCGTCGGCTTGGCCTTCGCCTACAATTACCGCGGCGAGAAGCGGGTATCCCTGACCTATTTCGGCGAGGGCGCGGCCAATCAGGGTCAAGTCTACGAAGCCTTCAACATGGCGTCCCTGTGGAAGCTGCCCGTGGTCTTCGTTATCGAGAACAACCAGTACGCCATGGGCACCTCCATCGAGCGCGCCAAGGCGGGCACCGAGTTTGCCAATCGCGGCGACGCCTTCGGCATTCCCGGCATGGAGGTTGACGGCATGGACGTGGTTGCCGTGCGCGCCGCCGGCGAGGAAGCGGTGGCTCATTGCCGGGCGGGCAACGGCCCGATCCTTATGGAGATGAAAACTTATCGCTATCGCGGCCATTCCATGTCGGACCCGGCCAAGTACCGGCCCCGCGAAGAGGTTCAGCAGATCCGCGCCCAGCGCGACCCCATCGATCAACTGCGTAAGCGCATGCTCGACGACAAGCTGGCCAACGAGACCGTGTTCAAGGACATCGACCGGGAGGTCAAGGCGGTGGTCGCCGAGGCCGCCGAGTTTGCCCAGAACAGTCCCGAGCCCGATGCCGCCGAGCTCTACACCGACGTTCTTCTGGAGGCCTGAGCGGGACCCCTATGACCATCAACATTCTCATGCCCGCCCTGTCACCGACCATGACCGAGGGCAATATCGCCAAGTGGTTCAAACAGGAAGGCGATGCGGTCGTCGCCGGAGACATCCTGGCCGAGATCGAAACCGACAAGGCGACCATGGAGATCGAGGCGGACGAAGGCGGCGTCATGGGCAAGATCCTCATGGCCGAAGGCAGCGAGGCGGTGGCCGTCAACACTCCCATCGCGGTGCTGCTGGAGGACGGCGAGGACGCCAGCGCGATTACCGCAGTTGCCGCGAGTGTTCCGGCGGCACCCGCAGCACCGGCAGCGACGCCGGCCGAAGCGGCACCGGTACAAGTCCCGGTTCAGGCTGCACCGGCCAGTGACGAAGACGCCTATTACCAAAACACCACGACCCTGTCCGTGCGCGAAGCTCTGCGCGACGCCATGGCCGAGGAAATGCGCGCCTACGACGACATCTTCCTCATGGGCGAGGAGGTCGCTGAATATCAGGGCGCCTATAAGGTCAGTCAGGGGTTGCTGGAAGAGTTCGGTGCCCGCCGGGTCATCGACACGCCCATAACCGAAGCGGGTTTCGCCGGTATCGGTATCGGCGCCGCCTTCGCCGGTCTGCGGCCGGTCGTCGAGTTCATGACCTTTAACTTCGCCATGCAGGCAATCGACCAGATCATCAACTCGGCGTCCAAGACCCACTATATGTCCGGCGGCCAGATGCGCTGTCCCATCGTGTTTCGCGGGCCCAACGGCGCCGCCGCCCGGGTCGGGGCCCAGCATTCCCAGTGCTACGCCAGCTGGTACGCCCATTGCCCGGGCCTCAAGGTCGTGGCGCCGTTCTCGGCCGGTGACGCCAAGGGCTTGCTCAAGTCGGCGATCCGCGATCCCAACCCGGTGATCTTCCTGGAGAATGAAATTCTCTACGGCCGGAGCTTCGAAGTGCCGGTGGATGACGATTTCACCGTGCCCATCGGCCGGGCCAAGGTGGTGCGGGCCGGTGGTGACGTCACCATCGCCGCATTCTCGATCATGGTCGGCCATGCCCTGGCCGCCGCCGAGGCCCTGGTCGCCGATGGCATCGAGGCCGAGGTCATCGATCTGCGCACCATCCGGCCGTTGGACACGCACACCATCGTGGCGTCGGTGCGAAAAACCAATCGTCTGGTGTCGGTCGAGGAAGGCTGGCCCTTCGCCGGCATCGGCGCCGAGTTGTCCGCCGCTATGATGGAACTCGCCTTCGACGACCTCGATGCCCCGGTGGCGCGGGTCTCCGGGGTCGACGTGCCCATGCCCTACGCCGCCAACTTGGAAAAGCTGGCGCTGCCCCAGGCCGAACAGATCGCCCAGGCGGCACGCGACGTCTGTTACCGGTCGTGAGGGGAGTGGGATCATGACAATCCAGATTTTCATGCCGGCCCTGTCGCCGACCATGACCGAGGGCAACCTGGCCAAGTGGCACAAGCAGGAAGGCGACACGGTGGTATCCGGCGACATTATCGCCGAAATCGAAACCGACAAGGCGACCATGGAAATTGAGGCGGTGGAGGAGGGCGTGCTCGGCCGTATCCTGGTCGCCGAGGGTAGCGAGAACGTTGCCGTCAATACGCCTATTGCCGTGATGCTGGAAGACGGCGAGGACGCCTCGGCGCTGGATGCCGTTGTCGTCGAGACGCCGGCGCCAGTCGCTGAACCGGCGCCTGAACCAATTGTTGCTGCTCCGGCAGCCGCCGCCGCACCGCCCGCGGCGCCACCAACAGGCGACCGTGTTATTGCCAGCCCGCTTGCCCGCCGCATGGCGATCCAATCAGGCCTGGACATCAGCGCCATTGCTGGCAGTGGCCCGCGTGGCCGCGTGGTCAAGACTGATGTCGAGGCGGCTCTAGCTGGTGGCGGCGCGCCTGCCGCGGTGGCCGTCCCACCAGCCATTGCGGAGGCGCCTGGAATGCCTGCTTATGTCGAGGCGCCCAACTCGGCCGTGCGCAAGATCATCGCCCGGCGCTTGACCGAATCCAAACGCGAGGCGCCGCATTTTTATCTCACGGTGGACTGCCACATCGACGCCCTGCTCGAGGTGCGCAAGGAACTCAACAGCCGCAGCCCCGCCGAGGGCCCCGACGCCTACAAGATTTCGGTCAACGATTTTGTCGTTCGCGCGGCTGCTCTGGCCCTCGGCAAGGTGCCGGCGGCCAATGCGTCGTGGACCGACGCGGCCATCCGGCTCTACCAGCGAGCCGACATTTCCGTCGCCGTGGCCATCGATGAGGGCCTGATCACGCCGATTATCCACGACGCCGGTGCCAAGGGTCTGGCCACTATATCGGCGGAAATGAAGGACTTGGCGGCCCGCGCCCGGGACGCCAAGCTGGCGCCCGAGGAGTATCAGGGCGGCACTTTCAGCATCTCGAACCTGGGCATGTTCGGCATCAAGGAATTCGCCGCCGTCATCAATCCGCCCCAAGGCGCCATCCTCGCCGTCGGCATGGGCGAGCAGCGTCCGGTGGTCAGGGATGGCGCCCTGGCCGTGGCGACGGTCATGAGTTGCACCCTGTCGGTGGATCACCGGGTGGTCGACGGCGCCGTGGGCGCCCGGTTCCTGGCCGCCTTCAAGGCGCTGATCGAAGACCCGCTGACCATGCTGCTATAGGGAAGGGTACGCCATGGCCGATACATCGTTCGATTTGATCGTCGTCGGCGGCGGGCCGGGGGGCTATGTGGCGGCCATACGCGGCGCCCAGCTTGGCGGCAATGTGGCTCTGGTCGAGCGCGAACACCTGGGCGGCATCTGTCTCAACTGGGGCTGCCTGCCGACCAAGGCGCTGCTCCGCACGGCGGAGGTTTATCACCTTATGCAGCGGGCCGGCGACTTCGGCCTCAACGCCAAGGACATCAGCTACGACATCGCCAAGACCGTGAAACGCAGCCGCGACGTGGCCAACCGCCTGTCCGCCGGGGTCAAGCATCTGCTGAAGAAGAACAAGGTCACCGTATTCGACGGCCACGGCCGCCTCAATGGCCCCGGCAAGGTGACGGTAAGCGACGGTGACAATGATATCGCTTCGCTCACCGCCACGAACATCATTCTGGCGCCCGGCGCCCAGGCCCGCGACCTGCCGGGCCTCGAGGCCGACGGCAAGCTGGTTTGGAACTACAAGGAGGCCATGGTACCCGATACCATGCCGCTGTCGCTGCTGGTGGTCGGCTCCGGCGCCATCGGCATGGAGTTCGCCAGCTTCTACGCCACCATGGGCGTCGATGTTACCGTGGTCGAAATCCTGCCCACCATCCTGCCGGCCGAGGATGCTGAGATTTCGGCTTTCGCGCGCAAGGCCTTCGAAGCCCAGGGCATCAAGATCCACACGGGGGCCTCGGTGACCTCGTTGCAGAAGGCGGCCAAGAACGTCACCGCGGTGATCGACACCGGCGACGGCAAGACCACCAACCTGACCGTGGATCGGGTAATCCTCGCCGTCGGCATCACCGGCAACGTGGAAATTATCGGCATCGACGGCACCAGGGTCGAGGTTGATCGTGGGCATATTGTGATCGATGAGTGGCTGCGTACCGGCGAGCCCGGCATCCACGCCATCGGCGATGTGGTCGGGCCGCCGTGGCTGGCTCACAAGGCGAGCCACGAGGGCGTCATCTGCGTCGAAAAGATCGCCGGCCTCAAAGACGTCCACCCGCTGATCACCGCCAACATTCCCGGCTGCACCTACTGCATGCCACAGATCGCCAGCGTCGGCATGACCGAACAGGCGGCGGAGGAGGCCGGGCGCAAAGTCAAAATCGGCCGCTTCCCCTACATGGGCAACGGCAAGGCCATTGCGCTCGGCGAGACCGAGGGCATGGTCAAGACCATCTTCGACGCCGCCACCGGCGAGCTGCTCGGCGCCCACATGGTCGGCGCCGAGGTCACCGAGCTGATTCAGGGCTATTGCATCGCCAAGGGCCTCGAGACCACCGAGGCCGAGCTCATGCACAGCATCTTCCCGCATGCGACCCTGTCGGAGATGATGCATGAATCCGTGCTTGACGCCTACGGGCGCGCGATCCATTTTTAGAGCGTCTTCAGAGAATACGGAGTCATTTGATGGGGCAAATGAGTGTTTTGGGTAGGAGCGGCGCGCAGTCCGATGTGGTACATCGGGCAAGCGCCGCGACGCCCGCCAAAACGCTCAGATGCCCCACCCGCGGGCCGCGTCCCCTTAAACCGTGGCCGCGTTGCACGCCTTTGCCGATGCACCACATCGCCATGCGGCGCGCGCCTAACCACGGATTAAGGGGACGCGGTCAAATGGCGCCGTATTCTCTGAAGACGCTCTAGGCCATGACAACCGTCGCCAAACTCCGCCATCCGGAAAAACGCAACCGGCCCGACAACGCGCCGCCGCGCAAGCCGTCGTGGATCAGGGTCAAGGCGCCGGTGTCCAAGGGCTATCACGAGACCAAGGCCATCGTTCGCCGGCACAACCTCAATACCGTGTGCGAGGAGGCCGGCTGTCCCAACATCGGTGAGTGCTGGGAGAAGAAGCACGCCACCATCATGATCATGGGCGAGACCTGCACCCGGGCCTGCGCCTTCTGCAATGTGGCCACCGGCAAACCGTCACCGCTCGACCCCATGGAGCCCGTCAACACCGGCCTCGCGGTGGCCAAGATGGGATTGGCTCATGTGGTCATCACCAGCGTTGATCGCGACGACCTCGCCGACGGCGGCGCCGAGCATTTCGCCCAGGTCATCGGCGCGCTTCGCGAGGCGGCACCGGATACCACCGTCGAGGTGCTGACGCCGGACTTCATGAACAAGCCGGGCGCCATCGAGACCGTGCTCGAGGCCCGGCCCGATGTCTTCAACCACAATCTTGAGACCGTGCCCCGGCTTTACCCCACCATCCGCCCCGGCGCGCGCTATTTCACCAGCCTGGAGCTGCTCCACCGGGTCAAGCGGCTGGACCCGACCATGTTCACCAAGTCGGGGCTCATGGTCGGTCTTGGCGAAACGGCGGAGGAAATCCATCAGGTCATGGACGACCTGCGCGCCGCCGATGTGGACTTCCTGACCATGGGCCAGTACCTGCAGCCGACCCTCAAGCACGCGGCCATCGACCGCTTTGTGACGCCGGACGAGTTCGACGCCTACGCCACCATGGCCCGGGGCAAGGGTTTTCACATGGTCTCGGCGTCGCCGTTGACACGCTCCTCCTACCACGCCGGCGACGACTTCGCGAAGCTTCGCGCCGCTCGCCTCGCCACCGGATAGGCACTAATGCCGACTCACGCGGAAAAGCGGGTACTGCCTTACTCGCCCAAGCAGATGTACGACCTGGTGGCCGATATCGAGCGCTATCCCGAATTCCTGCCGTGGTGCATTGCTGCCCGCATCACCAAACGCGAAGCGGCGGCGGTCGAGGCCGACCTGGTGATCGGCTTTAAGATGTTTCGCGAGCGCTTCACCACGCGGGCGCTGCTCAAACCGCCCGGCGCCATTGATGTGGCCTATATCAAGGGTCCCATGCGCCACCTCGACAACCACTGGCGCTTCGTGCCGCGCGACGACGGCTGCCTGCTCGACTTCTACATCGATTTTGAGTTTCGCTCACGGCTCATGCAGAAGGCCATTGGCGTGCTGTTCAACGAGGCCGTCCGCCGCATGGTCTCGGCCTTCGAGCACCGCGCGAACAAGCTCTACGGCTCACCGTCCTCGCCGTCGAAGTAGTCGACGCCGGCACTGGCCGGCGCCAGGAATGAAAAGACCTCGCCGTATTTGCCGTAGGCGCCGACTTTGCCGGAATCCGGATATTCGGCGACCTCGGCATCGGCCCGCGGACTGAGCGCCAGATAGCGCATGGGTGTGTCCGAAGTGTTAATGATCTGATGCGCCGTGCCCGGGCCGGTGGGGGTGAAGATCACATCGCCCTCGCGCACCGGAAAGGTCTCGCCGTCGTAGCGCAGGGTGCCTTCGCCCTCGAGAATGACGAACATCTCCTCTTCGGCGTAGTGCAGGTGGTAGGGCCAGGCGCGCTTGCCAGGCTCCAGTTCGACCAGGGCGCAGCCGATCTGTTCGGCCCCGAGTTCAACGCCGATCCGCGCCGTGGTCGCCTTGAAGGCCTTGCCATGGCCGAAGGTCCGGCGCTTGGCGTCGGCGAAATTGACGATGGCTGGCTTGTTGGCCATGACAGCTCTCCTATGGTGAATTTCGCGACAGGCAGTATTTTTCGCCGTGGAGCCAGCAACTCGCGTCAGGACCATGGCTGTCTCGCCGAAGCGAGCGCACGGTCTCCATGCCGCCGCTGCCCAAGGCTTCGGCGAGCAATGCTTCGGAGCGGCTGTCGCGAGCGCCCATGCAGGGAATGAACCCGCAGGGCCGGACGAAGCGGGCGGCAAACGACGATCCCTGGCGCCGGATATGGAGAATTTGCCCCTCCCATGCGTCCGTGGTCAGGGGAACAATCAAGCGGCCCGAGGCGGTCAGACTATCGAGCCACAGCGACGACAATGCGGTTACGCCGGCGCACACGTAGATACCGTCGGCGGGGTCGGTGACGTAGGTCGAGCCATCGGCACAAATCGCCGTAACAGAGGGGTAGGCGGCGAGCTTGTCCGCCGCGCGGCGCGCCAGCGCCGGGTCGTATTCAATGGCCGTAACCCGTCCCGTGGATCCGACGAGTTCGGCGAGGATTGCCGTATAATACCCTGTCCCGGCGCCGACCTGGACGACGTGCTCTCCCGCCACCGGATTGAGGTCATGAAGCAGGCCCATATGCAGGCCGGGCTCGCCGTTATTGAGCCGGCGCACCGGATCGATAGCGATGCAGGCGTCCTCATAGACGTGGACCGGGTCGTCGTCGGGGGTGTTGCGGTACCCGTCGCCGTTCCATTTCAGGATCTTCCAAGGACCGGCGCTCAGGAAGTTCTCGCGCGGCACCGTGGCGAAGGCCTCGACAAGCGCGGAATTCTGAACATTCTCACTGGCCGCTATGGCTGTGGCATAGGTCCGTCGTGTGGCACGAATATCGCTCATCCTGTTGCCTTCAAGCGAGCCAAAATCAGATCCAACGCCGCCTTGACCGTGGCGCGGCGCACCGCGTCGCGGCCGATATCGCCGAATTCGCGGACTTCGTGGAGCACGCCCTTGCCGTCCTGGGCACTGGCCAAATGAACCAGGCCGGCGGGCTTGGCCTGGCTGTCGCTTCCCGGTCCGGCGACGCCGGTGACGGCGATGCTGATCTGGGCCCGGCTGGCGGCCAGGGCGCCTTCGGCCATGGCCCGGGCGACCGCTTCGCTGACCGCGCCGTGCGCGGCGATCATAGGGGCGGGAACCCCCAGCAATTCGCTCTTCGATTCATAGGAGTAAGTCACGAAGCCGCGCTCGACCACATCGGAGGAACCGGCGATATCGGTCAAGGCGCCAGCGATCAGGCCACCAGTGCAGGATTCGGCAGTGACTACCATGACCCCGGCCTGGCGGCAGGCTTCGAGCACGGCGCGGGCTTTATAGTGGGTCATCATAACACATAGCTCACGATTATCAGTCCGCCCAGTCCGACCACCAGAGCGCCTAAGGCGCCGGCGGCGATATCGTCGACCATGACACCGAGAGCCCCATGGATATTGCGGTCGAGCCAGCCGATGGGCCACGGTTTGAGAATATCAAAGGCGCGAAAAATCGCGAAAGCGAAAGCCACGTGGACCACGTCCGGTGGCACCATGGCCAGAACCATCAGTTGTCCGGCCACTTCGTCGATAACGATGTAACCGGGGTCGCCGCTATCGACCTGTTCAAGCACCCGGGCGGTCGCCCACCAACCGATGAGAAATGCCACGGCCGCGCCAACGGCGACGGCCCAGGGACCGCCCAGGACAAGGAGCAGGACACCCAACGGCAGAGTGGCGAGCGATCCCCAGGTGCCGGGCATCTTGGGCAACGCGCCGGTGCCGAAAAATGTCGCGATAAGGACAGCCGGGTCGCTCAGGCGCAGTTCCGATGGCAGCGCCATCAGGCCGGCAGCCGCAAGGTCGCCACCGCCATGGCGGCGATGCCTTCGCCGCGACCGACGAAACCGAGGCGCTCGGTGGTCGTCGCCTTGACGTTGACCTGGCGGACCCCGACGCCGAAGGCTTCCGCCACCCGGGCGGTCATGGCCGCGCGGTGCGGTCCGATCGTGGGCGCTTCGCAGGCAATGGTGACGTCGAGGTGGTCGATAACGCCGCCGGCTTCGGCGACCATTTTGCGGACGCCCATGGCGAAGACCATGGAATCGACACCCTTCCATTGGGGGTCACTGGGCGGGAAGTGCGTGCCTATATCACCGCCGCCCATGGCCCCGAGCACCGCGTCGACCAGGGCGTGGAGCCCCACATCGGCGTCGGAATGGCCGACCAGGCCCCGGTCGTGTTCGATCTTGTGGCCGCACAGGGTGACGTGGTCGCCGGGGCCAAAGGCGTGGACATCGAGGCCCATGCCGGTGCGCGATACCAGGACGCCGGTGAACAGTTGCTCGAGGCGGGCGAGGTCGCCGTCGGTGGTCACCTTGACGTTGCTCTCGGCGCCGGCCACCAGGCCGACTGAAAGGCCGGCGGCCTCGGCCACGGCGGCATCGTCCGTCAGGGCTTGGCCCTGGGCGGCGCGGTGGGCGGC
>JAYGEF010000289.1:0-5367 GCA_046582535.1 Alphaproteobacteria bacterium | reverse complement strand
TGGTGGTTGTTAGTGGCTGAAATAGAAAAACCAGCAGCGTCGGCGCCGACCGGCGCGCGACTGTGGATCGGCAGTCTGGTGGCGTTGTGTTCCGCCGTGACCTTTGCCCTCAACATGGTGCTGGCGCGGCTGACGTATGATGCCGGCGGTAATATTCATGCCCTCAACCTGTCGCGGGCCGGGCTGTTCCTGGTCTGCCTGGCGGTCTGGGTGCATTTTTCCGGGCGCTCCCTGACCCTGCCGCGCGGGCCGCTGCTGGCCAGCCTGTTGCTCGGCCTGCTGCTCTGTGCCGAGATGTATCTGCTGCTCGGCGCCATCATTTTCATACCCGTCGCCCTGACGATATTGATCATGTACAGCTACCCGCTGCTGCTCGCCGGGCTGACCTGGATTACCGGCAGCGACAAGCCAACGTTTCTGCGGGTGCTTGCCCTGGTGGTCGCCTTCATGGGCCTGGGCATTGCCGTGGCGGCGCCGGTCGGCGGCGAGATGGACTGGCGCGGCGTCGGCCTGGCCGGGGCCTCGGCCCTGACCCTCGGCGGCCTGTTGCTGTTCAGCGAACGCATCATGGCAGGCCGCGACAACCGGGTGGTGATGTTCTACATGATCGTCGCCACCACCGTGACCGTGGCCCTGCTGTCGGCCACCGTGGTCGATCTGGCGTGGCCAAGCGGCACCGTGGGCTGGGTCGCGTTTACCGGCTCCACGGCGTTGTACGTGGTCGCCACTATCTGCCTGTTCACCGCGGTCAGCATGATCGGGCCGCTCAAGGCCGCGGCCATCGACAACACCTCGCCGGTGTGGGCGTTGTTGTTCGGCTTCGGCCTGATCGGCGAAACCCTGGCGCCGCGCCAGATGCTCGGCATGGCCCTGGTGGTCGGCGCCCTGATCTTCCTGCAAATCGTCCAGCGTCCCCGCCGACCGATGCACGGGTAGCGTGGCTAGGCGGGAAGGCCGGCCTTCAGCAGGCCCTCGCCATGGTTATCGCGGTCGCTGTCGAGATTGTAGTGGAGCATCGCCAGATAGCTGCTGACGGTGAAATCCGGATCCTGCTTCAACACTGCATCGCTGTGCGCCTTGGCCGCCGCCTCGTCGCCGAGCTGGGCATAGGACGCGGCGAGGAAGGAATGGTGGGTGGAATCAGGCACTGAAATGCGCTTGAAGTCACTGATCGCCTCGCTGTATTGCCGCGCCATGTAGTGGGCCCGGCCGAGATGACCCCAGAACCGTTCGGGATGGAAAGGGTTGAGGCGCATGGCCTTGTCGATCCACTCGATGCCCTCTTCGGGTTGGCCCAGCCAGGTCAGAATCTCGCCCTGCTGGACGACGATGAGGTCGTCGTTGGGATTGAGGCTCAGCCCCCGCCCCTGGTGATAACTCGCCTTGTCGAAATCACCGCGGGTCAGGTTCACCGCGGCGAGCACCCGATGGACATCGCTGTCGTCGTCATCCAGGGCGAGTGCGAGCTGCAGATGTTCCTGGGCCTTGTCCCAGGTTTCGTCGCGGTCGTCGCACCAGCCATGAACCCACGACTGGGCCAAGGTACAAGCCTTCCACGAATGGGCGTGGGCGTACTTAGGGTCGAGCTCCATGGCCCGATCCAGCAGGCGCTGGGCCTCTTCATTATCCGCCTTGGTCGAGCGATGATGCAGGGTCTTGCCGGCCATGACGAACTCGTGGGCCGCCATGTTTTCGGGCCGCTTGCGCTCGGCCCGTTCTTGGGTGGCGGCATCGACCCGGCCGGGCAGGGTGGCGACGATGGCCGTGGTCACCTCGTCTTGGACGGCAAAAATATCCTCGAGGTCGCGATCATAGCGCTCGGCCCAGATGTGGCGGTCCTGTTCGGCATCGATGAGCTGCACGGAAATCCGCACCCGGTTGCCGGCCTTGCGCACGCTGCCCTCGACCACATACTGGGCGCCGAGATCCTTGGCCACCTGCTGGACGTTGGTCGCCTTGCCCTTGTAGACGAAGGCCGAGTTGCGCGAGATCACGAACAGGCCGTGGAAGCGGCTGAGCGCGGTGAGAATGTCCTCGGTCAGGCCGTCGGCGAAGAACTCCTGCTCCGGGTCGCCGCTCATGTTGTCGAAGGGCAGCACGGCGATGGACGGTTTGTCGGGCAGCGCCGTGGCTGGGGCGGCACTGACGGCGCTACCCTCCATATCGTTGACCGGAACCCGGAAGATGCGAACCGGCCGGGCGATGTTCTTAACCTCGACCTCGCCCATGTCGCCGAGGGTAATATCGAGTTTGTCGCGGACCTGATCGCGGGCGGTGCGCGAGATACAGATGCCGCCGGGCTCGGCCAGCGCCTCGATGCGCGCCGCCACGTTGACGCCGTCGCCGTAAATATCGTCGCCCTCGACGATGATATCGCCGACGTTGACGCCGATCCTGAACTCGATGCGCTGGTCCTCGGCGACGCCGACGTTGCGCTCGATCATGCCGCGTTGAATGGAACGGGCGCATTCCACCGCGTCGACGACGCTGGCGAACTCGACCAGGGCGCCGTCGCCCATGAGCTTGACCAAGCGCCCGCTATGGCGCGCGATCTCGGGGTCGATGAACTCGGCGCGGTGGGCCTTGAGCGCCGACAGGGTACCGATCTCGTCCTCGCCCATCAGGCGGCTATAGCCGACCACATCGGCGCTGAGGATGGCGGCAAGCCTGCGTTCGATACCTTCGCGCACTACGGTGACTCCAGATTTGCTTTGATTTTGCCGCAGTCTAGAAAAAATGACCGAACAAATCTACCGCCCCGCGGTCGTCCCGCCGTCGATTTGCAGGGCGGCGCCAGTGACAAACCTGGTGTCGGCGTGAGCCAGGTAGGCGATTGCCGCGCCGATCTCCACCGGTTGGGCGAGACGGCGGAGCGGCGTGTAGTCGAGCAGGGCCTGTTCGGCGGCGGCCGGGTCGGCGGATTTCTCGATGCCGTCACGGCGCACCATGTCGGTATCCACGTAGCCGGGGCAGACGCAGTTGACTCGCACGTCCGGCGCAAACGCCAGGGCCATGGCCTTGGTCATGTTGACCACGCCGCCCTTGGAGGCGCAGTAGACGATCAGGCTGGGATCACCCATGAGGCCGGCGTCGGAGGCGACGTTGACGATATTGCCGCCACTTGCCCTGAGCGTCGGCAGGGCCGCCTGGATGCAGAAGAACGTGCCCTTGAGGTTGACGTCGAGGCTTTCGTCCCACATGGCTTCGTCAACGTCCTCGATGGTTCCGCTGTTTCCCACACCGGCGCTGTTGACCAGCACGTCGAGGCCGCCGAGAGCGTCGACAGCGGCGCTCACTGCGGCGTCACAGCCGGCCACGGTACTGATGTCGCCGGGCGCCGCGAGCAACCCGTCACGAGATACACCACTGGCCATGGCGGCAATGCCGGCGGCGGTGGATTCCGCCGTGCGGCCGTTGACCGCGACCCGGGCGCCGCCGGCGACAAAGGCTTCGACCGCCGCCCGGCCGATACCGCGCGAGCCGCCGGTGACCAGAATTCTCTTATCCGTGAAATCCATCGTCGTGTTCTCCTCACTCAAAGGGTGCGAACTGGGCGTCGCGCCAGCGGATTGCCGCCGTCAGACCGTCCTTCTTCTGGACTTCCTTGAACTTCTTGCCTTCGGGTGTCTCGGTTACATCGAGCATGACGCAGGCCTCGAGACCGTACTGCACGGCGGCGCCGAAGCCCATGGTCTCATAGGTCTGGTTCAGGGCGCGCTTGTTCCATTGCAGCGCCGCCATGGCAACCCGCGACATGCGCTTGGCGATCTTCATGACCTCGGCCTCGAGGTCGGCCTTGGGGAACACCCGGTTGACCAGGCCAAGGCGGAACGCCTCGTCGGCGGGGATGACGTCGCCGGTATAGATCAGCTCGCGGCAGCGTTGGACGATCACCCAGGGCATGGCCAGGGTGACCACGCCGGCGGCGAAGCGGGTCTCGATGACGCCGAAGCGCGAGTCGTCGGAGGCGTAGCGCATGTCGCACATTTGAGCGAGTTCGAGGGCGCTGGCCAGGCAATAACCGCTGATCATGGCGATCACCGGCTTCGAGCAGCGCCATGGCGCGTAGGTGTACTGGAGGTCGTGGTTGAGCCGCCAACGGCCCTCGACAACGCCGGTCTCGCCCAGGATCATGGGATTGTCCGGGTCGTTGTTGAGGTCGTAGCCGGCCGAGAACGCCTTACCGCCGGCGCCGGTGAGGATGACCACGCGGACCTCGTCGTCGCCATCGGCCACGGCGATGGCGACCATCACCTCGCGGCACAGCTCGATGCTCATGGCGTTCATGCGGTCGGGCCGGTTGAGGGTGATGACCGCGACCCGGTCGTCGGCCGCATAGGTGATGGTCTTGTCGTCGCTCATGGTTCAGCTCCTCCATTGGTTTTCGGCTATTCATCGGCCAGGATAGCGACGGTAAGGCAGCTAGGGCGCCGCGTTGTGACTTAGACCTAGCCACATCTCGAGCAAACGACATTGACCTAAGTTGGAGACGGATTTGTGGATTCAAATAGCGACAACATGTGTCTCCCGAAAGGGGGAGTGGGCGTCCAGCTCCCTCGACGGAAACCAGACGCCCACCCCGTTTCGGGGCTTGGTTCGCGGCGTTACAACCCGTAAATCCGCGCCGCGTTGTCGTAGACGATCTTGCGTATATCGCTCTCCGAAATGTCCTGGAAAGTGCGCTCGATGACCGATTGGCTGTGCGGGAAGGTGCCTTCGTCGTGGGGATAGTCGCTGCCCCATAGCAGGCAGTTGGCGCCGGTGAACTTGATGTTGTTGAGCGCGATCGGGTCGTCGCTGAAGGTCACCGCGCCCTGGCGCCGGAAGTATTCGCTGGGCTTGAGGTCGAGCTTGGGCTTGACCCACATATCCTTCTTCTCGTTCTTGCTCGTCGAGCAGGTAGAGCAGCCAGGCGAGCCAGCCGGCGCCGCACTCGACGACCACGAACTTCATGTCGGGATAGCGCTGCAGGGCGCCCGAGGCGATCAGCAGGGACACCGGGCTCATGCCTTCGACCATGCTCATGGCCATGTGGTTGAGGGTGCCGCCGATGCCGGTCTCCTCGCCCCAATCGGCGGGGTAGCGGTCTTCTGACTCGGCGAAAGCGTGCAGCGACAGCACCATGCCGGCGTCGTTGATCGCCGACCATAGGGGGTCGTAGTCGGGCAGGTTGTAGGGCCTGTCGCGGACACTGATGGGGATCTTGATGGTGCGGTAACCGAGCTTGGCGATGCGCTCGACCTCCTTGACCGCGAGGTCGATATCGCGCACCGGCACGATGCCCAGGGGGGAACGGCTTGCCGTTGGCGCCGAACAGGTCGATGCACCAGTCATTGTAGGCTTGGGCAATGGCGAACTGATAACCGG
>JAYGEF010000173.1:0-1831 GCA_046582535.1 Alphaproteobacteria bacterium | reverse complement strand
GCTCCGCTTCGGCCTGATCAATGAAGCGGTGGAGCCTGACGCACTCGACGCCCGGGTCACCGTATTGGCCCTGGAAATCGCCAGTTAATCGGACCATTCCCTCGCCATGGGCAAACGCTCCTTCTACCGCCAGCTCACCATGCCGCTCGACCAGGCCTACGAATATGTCGATGAAGTGATCGTCCGCGCCATTCAGTCGGAGGACGCGAAAGAGGGCATTTCAGCCTTTTTGGACAAGCGCAAACCTGAGTGGACGGGGCGCTGATATTTCGGGTCGTCGCTCGGGCGTGCTATGGTGCGCCGCCGGGTCGATAGACAGAGGCAGGCTGACGGCCACCATATATGGTGGATTACAAAACAATGCCAATTTGGCACTAAAGTTATAACTATATAATAGTAAGGGGCCGCTCAGCCAGGCTCGGGATACCAATAAAGCGGCTCGGGGCGCTCGAAATCGCTCGGCCGGTCGATCACTTCGATGATCGTGCCGCTTGAAGCCAGCGTGTCGTAGTAGCAGAAGCGGACGCGCTTCCAACTGCCTTCCTGAATGATCTCGAAACCGCGCGCCTTGAAGCTCGCGTGACACTCCTCCCAAGTCATGCCGAGGTCGCCGAGCATGATGCCGACATGCTGTACGCCCTCCTCGTTGCGCTCCAAAAAATCTTTGTAAATGCTTGGGCCGTCGAGCGGCTGGATGATTTCCCAGTTGAGCGCGCCGGTCCAGGCCAGCGCCAGGCGCATGCTATAGGTTGCGGGTTGACCGCGATAGGTGGTGTCGAATAGATCGGGCGCGCTGTATTCGTTGACCCACCACGGGCCAATGCCGAGCGCGTCGGCGTAGCGCCGCACCATGGCGTCCAGATCCCGCGTAACGATACAGATCTGGCGGGTCTCCGGAATGAAGCTGTTGGCCAGATTCGATGTGACCGGGTCGGGGGCGGCCATGTTCGGCTCTCCTGGTTAGCTCGCCTGGGCGGCGCGCCAAATGCGCTCCGGCGTGAGTGGCATGTCGATATGCTCGACACCGCGCACGGCAAGTGCATCCAACACCGCGCTGACCACCGCCGGCACGGATGGAATGCAGCCCGCCTCGCCGCAGCCCTTGAGGCCGAAACTGTTTTGCTTGGTGAGGACTTCGTTGGTGGCGAGAAAGAATTCCGGCATGTCGTCGGCGCGTGGCATGCAATAGTCCATGAAGGAGCCGCTCAGCAATTGGCCGCTTTCAGGATCGTACACGCAGTTCTCAAACACCGCCTGGCCAAAGCCCTGGGCGAGGCCGCCGTGAATTTGGCCTTCGAGCAGTTGCGGATTGATGACGCGGCCAAAATCATTGACGGCGGTGTAGGTGTCGAGCTCAAGCGCGCCGGTCTCGGGGTCTATTTCAAGCTCGACAATGTGGCAGCCGTTGGGGATCGTTGGGTCCTCGATCTCAGATTGGGCGCTTTCGTCGAGGCCCGGTTCCATGCCTTCGGGAAGGTTTGACGCGTCGCGCGAGGCTATAGCGAGGGCCATGACATCAATCGAGCGATCGGTCCCGGCGACGGTGAAATTACCGGCCTCGAAGCGGATATCCGCGGCCGATGTTTCGAGCAAGTGCGCGGCGAGTTGTTTGCCCTTCTCGATTATCTTGTCGGCGCCCATCTTGACCGCCTCGGCGATCATATAGGTCGAGCGCGATCCGCCCGATCCGCCGCCCTGCGGCAGCGTATCGGTATCGCCTTCGCGGTAGGTAATTTTGTCAAACGGTACGCCGAGGGTTTCATGCAGCAACTGAGAGAAAACCGTGCCGTGTCCCTGGCCGGACGATTTGGTGCCGCCAGTCAGCGTGACG
>JAYGEF010000008.1:0-5099 GCA_046582535.1 Alphaproteobacteria bacterium | reverse complement strand
GCAATGCCGGCCGCGAGCGTCTGTTCCTGCCGGGCAAGGCGGCGATCAGCCTCGATGGCCGGGACTCGGTGCTGTATTTCCTCCAGCGCCTGCGCGACGAGGCTCACCGCTTCGCCATCGGCACCCATCGGGCGCGCCGGGCCAAGGCGGCGGGCGCCTCGCCACTCGACGAGGTCGCCGGCGTCGGGGCCCTGCGTAAGAAGGCCCTGCTGCATCATTTCGGCTCGGCCCGGGGCGTCGCCGGGGCCGGCCTCGCCGATCTTGAGAGCGTCGACGGTATCTCGACCACGGTGGCCCGGGTGATCTACGATCATTTTCACGACGCCGAGTAGACTCTTTTGGAAAGTGCGTTCAAGCGCCTACTCTTGTGTTCACACAAACTGGGGCTCACGCCAAACGGTTGGCGACCCGCAGTCGCGGGCTGAAAGAAGGAAGATTGGAACTCCCCCAGCGGGCATCTTTATGACCGTTGGCAAGCGCGACCGCGCGTCGCCGCTTATGCGGCGGGCGCCTGCGTGGCGCTTGAACGCAGGTCACCTGGAAAAGGTGACCGTATAGACTCTAGCGGCGCTGCCGCTAGATGCTATAGAGTCCGCGCTTCACGGGCCGTAAGGAGGGCTCGGCATGATTACCAGTCTTCCCAACCTGCTGACCTTGTCTCGGATCGGTACCATTCCGCCGCTGATCGCGCTGTTTTATTGGGATAGCCCGTGGTCGGGCTGGGTCGCGCTCGGGTTGTTTTCCGTGGCCGCTGTCACCGATTTCTTCGACGGTTATCTGGCGCGTATCCTGAGCCAGCAGTCGCGATTTGGGCGGATGCTCGATCCGATCGCCGACAAGCTATTGATCGCCGCCGTTATCCTCATGCTGGTGGCCTTCGACAAGGCGCCGATCATTGCCGCCCTGATCATCCTGTGTCGAGAGCTGCTGGTCTCGGGCCTGCGCGAGTTCCTCGCCGAGCTCAATGTCGGCGTGCCGGTCAGCCGCCTGGCCAAGTGGAAGACGGTGATGCAGATGGTCGCCATCGGCTTTCTGCTGGTCGGCGAGGCCGGGCCCCATTTTTTCCATCCTGCGGTGACCACCACCCTGGTCGGCGAGGTGCTGCTGTGGACCGCCGCGGTGCTGACCCTGGTGACCGGCACCGACTACCTGATCGTTGGCCTCAAGCACATGGATGAGCCGGTCGATTCAAACGTTAACAGCGATCCACCCGCACCCCAGTGATATGGCCATGCCTGTGTTCAGCCTGGCGGGCACCCCGGGAAGCGGCCGCCGTGAGATGATGGCGGCTCTGGTTGGGGAGCTGACCCGTCGCGGCCTCCGGGTGTCCGCGGTCATCGGCGCCGATGATATTGACGGTATCGACAAGCCGGGCAAGGACAGCCACCGCCACCGCGACGCCGGTGCCGGTGAGGTCATGGTGACCTCGGCCAAGCGCTGGGCGCTGATCCACGGTGACGGCCCTGACTCAAAGGACAGTGCCCTGGCGCATTTGAGTCCGGTGGATCTGGTGATCGCAGAGGAGACGATCGCCTCGACTGACGACTGCGTCCTGGATTGCCGGGATGTGCCGCCGTTCGAAAGCGGCGACGTGCCGGCCATTGCCGACTTTGTTGCCAACCATTTTCGCCTTACATTGGCCTGAGCCATGCCCCAACTGACCGACGATTGTTTCGCCCACGGCGGCCCCATGATGACCACGGCGGAAGCCCTGGCGCGAATCGGCGAGATCGCCTCGGCGGTGACCGACAGCGAGACCGTGCCCTTGGCCTCCGCCGCCGGACGCATCCTCGCCGCCGAAATTACCGCCGAGGGCGATGTGCCGCCCCATGACAACTCGGCGGTGGATGGTTACGCGGTCTATTTCGATGATCTCAACAGCGACGGCGAGTCCCGGCTGCCGGTGACCGGCCGGATCGCCGCCGGCCATCCGCTGGAGCATCCCGCCCGGCGCGGTGAAGCCGTTCGCATCTTCACCGGCGCGGCCATGCCGTCCGGTGATGGCGGCGGCCCCGACACCATCATGATGCAGGAAGATTGCCGCGAGGATGGCGGCGACGTGATCATCATGCCGGGCATAAAGCGCGGCTCCAACCGCCGCTCGGCCGGCGAAGACATCGCCGCCGGCAGCACCATCCTGAGCCGGGGGCGGCGGCTCAAGCCGGCCGATGTCGGCCTTGCCGCGTCCGCCGGGCGCGCCGCTCTGGCGGTCTATAAGCCGCTCCGGGTGGCGGTGTTCTCGACCGGCGACGAACTGCGAGACCCCGGTGCGGCGCTTGAGCCCGGGCAAATTTATGATGCCAACCGCTATGCGCTTTCGGCGCTGCTTGAATCCCTGGGCTGCGCGGTGACCGACCTGGGCATCCTGCGCGACGACTTCGATACCGTGAAATGCGCTCTTGGCGCGGCGGCGGCGAACCACGACGTGCTGTTCACCTCGGGCGGGGTTTCGGTGGGCGATGAGGATCACGTCAAGGACGCCGTCGAGGCGCAAGGTTCGCTGCATTTCTGGCGCCTCGCCATCAAGCCGGGGCGACCCCTGGCCCTGGGCCAGATCGGCGCGGTGCCGTTCGTCGGCCTGCCGGGCAATCCGGCCGCCGCCATGGTCACATTTATGCGCTTCGCCCGGCCGCTGATCCTGCGCCTGGCCGGCGCCACCGAGGTCGAACCGGTGCTCTACCGGGTGCGCGCCGATTTCGACCACAAGAAGAAACTCGACCGCCGGGAGTGGGTGCGCGCGCGCTTGGTGCCCCAGGCCGATGGCGGCCTGGCGGCGGTGAAATTCCCCCGCGAAGGCGCCGGTATCCTGTCGTCGTTGGTCGGGTCCGATGGCCTGGTCGAACTGCCCGAGGATATGACCGCGTTGACCTCGGGAACCATGGTCGACTTCCTGCCGTTCAACGAGGTCTCGGCATGAAGCTGCTCTATTTTGCCTGGCTGCGGACCAAGATCGGCACCGGCTCCGAGGACGTCTCGCTGCCCCCTGAGGTCACCGACGTGGCCGGCCTGATGGCCTGGCTCAAGAGCCGCGGCCCGGGCTATGCCGAAGCCCTGGAAAACCTGGATGTAGTTCGTGTCGCGGTCAACCAGGAATACGTCGGCACCGACCATCCGGTGACCGCCGGCGATGAGGTGGCATTGTTTCCCCCGGTGACCGGCGGATGACCGTCCGGGTTCAGGAGGGCGATTTCGATATCGGCGCGGAAATTGATGCGCTGACCACAGGCAATCATCGCATCGGCGGCATCGCCACCTTCATGGGCGTTGTGCGCGATATGGCCGGTGACAAACCGACCAGCGCCATGACTCTGGAACACTACCCCGGCATGACCGAAAAGAAGCTGGCCGAAATCGAAGCCGAGGCCCGTGAACGCTGGCCCCTGGAGGCCAGCCTCATCATCCATCGCCACGGCCGCCTCGAACCCGGCGACTGTATCGTCCTGGTCATCACCGCCGCCCCCAGCCGAGGCCCGGCACTCGAGGCCTGCGAGTTCCTCATCGACTGGCTAAAAACCAAGGCGCCATTCTGGAAGCTGGAGGAGACTCCGGACGGCGAGCAATGGGTCGATGCGCGGGAGACGGACGGTACGGCGGCGGAGCGCTGGGGGGACTAGGGGGCACACTTCGACCCGAAGAGATGGCTGGCCTGCGGCGCGGCGGCGCCACCAATATCCAACCCAGGCAATTCGCGAATTATTGTCGGTGTGCCGCGGCGACAGCATAGACGCGCTTTTGACGCGGGCGTCGACTGCGCGACTATCCCCCAATTGCCGTCGCCAAACATCGAATTAAAATACAATTTTGTCTCGCATTATTCGCCGGATGATGTCTATGGTTATCGAAAGCGGCGCGAAATAACCAACTCCTTCGCACCCATGCGTTGCGCGGCGGATTCCATGGCTGCCAGTCTGGACGGGCGCAACGTTGACGCCTGAGGCTGGGTAGTTGGAGACCTCGCAAGAATAAAACGTTGAGGCGGGGACCAAACGCCCGCGCCTCGTGAAAATTCATTGGAGGCGTGAATGAAATCGAAGACATTCCGTTGTGCGGTGGTGGTAATTGCGACGTTGATCGGAGGTTTATCAGTCAGCGCCTGCAAAACTGCGCTGGAATCGATTCCGTCGGCTAGCGAGTCGGGTGCCCAGTATTACTTGCCCAAGGCGCTAGTGCGAATGAAAATTCTAAAAAAGAACAGCGCAAACATATTCGCAATGCGTTATATCGAAACGATTCTCGTGGCCGATCGTGATTTTGGTTATACATTGAATTACAACGCCAGTTCCTTTTCACACGACCACCTTGTGATCGACATAACGAGTTCTGGCCTCCTTGATAAGGTTGAATTCACCGCAGATGAAAAAACGGGTGAGTTCATTATCAAAATCATGGAATTTGGTAAGGCGATTTAGAAATCGACATTCACACCGTTCGCCATTCTAGAAGATGATGACGACGTTGAGGTGGTCTACGATGGTTTCATCGACCCATTTGATAGCGATGAGCAGAAAATCATTACTGATCGAATCAATGCTCTAGCAATTGTCGGCCCAAGATTTTCTTTTTAATTCGACGATGACTCGGCGGTCGGATCGCTAACAGCCATGGGGTTGTATGGCGCTAACGAGTTGGTGCAAGACATTGGGGACTCAGAGGAAAAAACTCTGTTGCTTTCAACAATGAGATTGATGTTGCTCAAGATGTGGTGCGACGATAGAGTTTGATTCCGTCCTGCGTCGTCGTATAGACTGGACTTAAGGAAGGTGGGAATGAAGTTCAGCGAATCAACGTCACACTGCCCAACAAGATAGTGATTGGCAAAGTGAATATCGATCGAACTATGTTTGTGAATCAGGCTACCACCATCGACTTTGACGACGGCATGCTTAGAAAAATCGACATTGACAAGCCGAGCGAAGCCCTTGCTGCAATCCAGATACCGATAGATATCGTCAATGCGATTGTGGCTATCCCGGCCGAGCTTATACAGTTCAAGATCGACACCAGTGGCCAAAGTGAGGAATTGCATGAAGCTCAAATAGGAGAGCTCATGGCGCGTGAAGACCTCCTCGACTTTCAGCGTCAGTTGATCGAGAAAAGGG
>JAYGEF010000067.1:0-1744 GCA_046582535.1 Alphaproteobacteria bacterium | reverse complement strand
CTGGGTCTCGCGCAGAATATCGCGGGCGACCGGCGCGGCGGCGCGGGAACCGGAGCCACCGTGTTCGACCACAACCGCCACTGCATAGCGCGGCGCCTCGACCGGCGCGAAGGCGACGAACAGGGCATGATCGCGCTCCTTCCAGGGCCGCTCGGCGTTCTTGAGGACGCCGCTAGCACGCTCGCTGGTGGTGATGCGGCGCACCTGGGAGGTGCCCGTCTTGCCGGCCATGGCCAATCCAGGCTCGTCAATTCGCGCGCCACGGGCCGTGCCACGGACCCCGTTTACCACCCGATTCATTCCGTCGATGACCACTGCCAGGCCCGCCGGCGAGACACCTAGCGGCGGGAAGTCCGGCATGGCGGCGGCATCGTCCATAGCCGGACGATAGAGCCGTGGGCTGACCGCGTGGTCGCCGTTGGCCAGTCGCGCCACCATGACCGCAAGCTGCAGCGGTGTTGTCAGCACGAAGCCCTGACCAATACCGGCAACCAGGGTTTCACCCTTCTGCCAGGGCACGTCGAGGGTCGCCACTTTCCAGTCCCGGTCGGGGATCAGACCCGGACGCTCGCCATAAAGGTCGATGCCATTGACCGATCCAAGACCGAAACGCCGCGCCATGTTGGCAATGAAGTTAATGCCGGTGCGCAACGCGATGTCATAGAAGTAGACGTCGCAGGACTGCTCCAGTGCGTCGACCATGGCCATGGTGCCATGGCCGCCCCGTTTCCAGCAATGGAACTCCCGGTCGCCCAGCTTGGTCTTGCCGCGGCAGGTCACCCGGTGACCGGCGGACGCCACGCCGCTCTCCAGGGCGGCCAGGGCGACGATCATCTTGAATGTGGATCCCGGCGGATATTGCCCGGCAATCGCCTTGCTGATGAGCGGCTTTAACGGGTTGCTTAACAACTCGTTCCAGGCTGCCAAGGAGATACCCTTATTGAAGGCGTTGGGGTCGTAGCTCGGACTCGAGGTCAACGCCAGCACGTCGCCGCTTTGAACACCAAGCACCACCGCCGCGGCGCTCTCATCGGCGAGGCGCGCCGCCATGTAGCGTTGCAGGCCGGCGTCCAGGGTGAGCACCAGATCGTCGCCGGGCTGGCCCTCCTTGCGTTCCAGCTCGCGGATCACCCGGCCGTAGGCGTTGACCTCGACCTGGCTGTTGCCGGCCTTGCCGCGCAGGGCCAGATCGTAGATTTTTTCGATGCCATTCTTGCCGATGCGTGAATCCGGGAGTTCGAGCAGCGGATTGCCCGTCAGCTCTTCCTCGCTGACCGCGGCGACGTAGCCCGTGATATGGGCCGCGGTGGCGCCCAGGGGGTAGTAGCGGGTTTGCCCCACATCAATGGTCACGCCGGGCAGGTCGGGGGCGTTGACCTCGATGCGCGAAACCTCGGACCAGCTCAAATTCTCGCGCACCATGATCGGCACGAAGTCGCGTTTGCGCTGACTGTCGCGCACAACCCGGGCGTGTTCGTGCTCGGAAATGTCGATCAGCTTGCCGAGAGCGTCCAGGGTCGCTTCGACGCTCGCTGTCTGCTCGGACACCAGAACAACCCGATAGTTGAGGCGGTTGGTCGCCAGAGCCTCGCCGAAACGGTCAAGGATACGTCCGCGGGGCGGCGCCAGAAGCTGGATGTTGATGCGATTGTCGTCGGCCAGGGTCGCGTAGCGGTCGGCCTGCAGCACCTGGAGATAATAGAGCCGCCCGACCAGGGCCGAGAGCAGCACCGCCTTACCGCCG
>JAYGEF010000053.1:0-12638 GCA_046582535.1 Alphaproteobacteria bacterium | reverse complement strand
CCCTGAAGTAGAACTCGACGGGGCGGAACTCCAGAAGTTCTTCACGGCCACCATTTCGACGTTTACCGAAGAAGATCTTTCGCAATACGTTGAAGCGAGCTCGTCGGCCGATAGCGTCACTGATTTGAATGTTGAAGTCAGCTTACCTCCGGCGGCGCTAAGCAAAGCAGAGCAGTACGGTGTTCGACCGGGTGGCCGCGATGACCGTGGGATCACGCCCTAACTTCGTTGACGCTGACGCATAGGCGTAGCTCTTCCCGGGGGCGATCGCTTGCGCCGCGAAGCAGCCCGTGTGGCGATGCAGGGCAGTTGTCTATGCCGCAAGAGCACGCAATCTTGCCGCCAGAAAAATCGCGGCCACGGCGGCAATAAGACTGACGCCGCCGTAGATCGGCCAGACCATGGACCAATCCCCCGATATGGCCACCGCCTGGGCGAGCACGATGGGCCCGGCCAGCACACCCAGATTGCGCCCGGTCATAATGATGCCGAAAGCGCTGGCGTCGACCCGGTGGCCGCCCATGATGGTGCTCGGCAGGGCGAACAGGCAGGCCGGACCGATACCGCAGCTGATGCCGTAGATCACCAGGGAGGCGATGCCCAGCCAACCATCCACATAAGGGATGGTCAGCCAGATCACACCCTGAACCGCCAGGGAGCCCGCCAGCATGGCGGCCACCGGCGCCCCGGCGCGCAGCATGGGTCCGGTGCCAATGTTGAAGACAAGGACTAGAACCGTCGGCAGCAGGTAGATCCACACCGCGCCATCGGCGGCGAAGCCCTGGGTTTCCACCAGAAATGCCGGCAGCCAAGTCATGTATCCGTAATATTGCCCGGAGAAGATGGCGAATATGGCGGCGCCGACCATGAGTACCCGACGCTCGACCGGTTTGGCGTCGCCCCGGCTGTCATCGCCGGAATCGTCTTTCCGTGCCACGTCGGTATTGATGGCGCCCGCCGTTGCCCGCAGCCGCAGGGCCCAAAGGCCGAGGGCCACGGTCAGGCCCAGGCCGACCCACCACAGGGGACGACACAGGCCAGAGCCAAGGGCGGGCAGGGCGATCAGGCTGGCGCTGACCTGGCCAATGGGAATCCAGGCGGCGGTAAGGCCGATGACCAAAGGCAGGTGGCGCGGGTTTGCATTGATGTTGGCCAGCAACGGCCCGGCCACGGCGCAGATAGCGAAACCGGCGCCTTCAAGGCCACGGGCCAGCAGCATCAGCCAACCCACCTGGGGCGCCATCAGGGTTAGGCCTTCGCCGACCAGGAACAATCCCAGGGCGCCGCCCACATAGGGCCACAGACCATGGCACTTGAGACCCCGGCCGATGCGCATGGAGAGAGCTATGCCGGCGATGGCAAAAATCGACATAAAACCGCCGGCCAGCACCCGGTCATAGCCGTAGACCTCGAGCATGACCGGCAGTACCGGCGGCAGTTTGAACAACTGATAGGTGGCCAGGGAAGCCAGGGCCAGGCCAAAGGCAACGCCGCGCCAGTTAGTCGAGGGTGCCGGCACGGTCAGGCTATACCATCGGCCATGAAGAATGGCCGATCTGCGTTCAAACGGCCAAGACTGCGGCGAACAAACTGGGCCTTCCGCCGAACGGTCGGCGACGCGCGGTCGCGCTTGCCAGCGGCCATCATGACGCAATCATGATGACCGCTGGTATAACGGCACCGGACCGTCGGGCCGCCGCACCGGACATTAAGGATTTTCCTTTCACACCAATGGCCTCTCGGGCAAACTGTGGGGCGATCCTACCCATTGGCGAGGGCGGAGAGAACTGGTTTGTCCGAGGTCAGCAATTTTTTTGTACGGTTTTGGGGTGTTCGCGGCAGTATTCCGTGCCCCGGCGACGACGTTGTCCAGTACGGCGGCAATACCTCATGCCTGGAAATCCGCTGCGGTCCCCATGTGCTGATCCTTGACGGCGGCACCGGCCTGCGGCCCTTCGATCTGTCACGCGCCGGCGATGGCGCCCTCGACGCTGATGTCTTCTTCACTCACACCCATCTCGATCACATTTGCGGCTGGCCCTACTTCACCCACCTGCTCGAGGCCGAGACCACGCTTACCGTGTGGTGCGGTCACCTGCTGCCCGACCACACCATTGAAGAGGTGCTGGGCGACTTGATCAGTGAGCCCTTCATGCCGGTCCAGGGCGACCGGCTGCGGGCGGCGATCAGCTATCGCGATTTCAAGGGCGGCGAGACCCTGGAGCCCCGCCCGGGCGTAGTGTTGAAAACCGCGCCGCTCAATCATCCCCAGGGCGCCACCGGCTATCGGGTCGAGTACGGCGGCAAGTCGATCTGCTACATCACCGACACGGAACACAAGCCCGACGCCCTCGACGCCAATGTCATGGGCCTGATCGAGGGCGCCGATCTGGTGATCTACGACTCTACTTACACCGACGAGGAATATCCCAAGTTCGTCAATTGGGGCCACTCCACATGGCAGGAAGGGGTCCGTCTGTGCGATGCCGCCGGGGCCAAGACCTTCGTGGTCTTTCACCATGACCCGGGCCATGACGATAGCTTCATGGATGGTATCGCCGCCGATGTGGAGCAGGCCCGTCCCGGTTCCGTGGTCGCCCGTGAGGGCATAACGCTGGTCCCGTGACGGGGTTGCGCCGGCTGTGGTTCGGCCTCGCCACGGTGCTTGGATTGGCCCGGCGGGGCTTTTTTATTCCCTACCGCTATGCGGCCGACGTGGCACCGGCCGGCGCAAGGTCACCCTACGACGAAATTTCGAAAATATTGGCGGCTCACGAAACCGATTTCGCCGCCCTGTTGGCGCGTCTCGACCACTACGCGGACGACCTGAGCGCCATTGGTGACGCGCCGGCGCCGGCGCCCCGGTGGCGCCAGGACTGGTTTCCCAGGCTTGACGGCGGCGCTGCTTACGTCATGGTTCGCGATACCAGACCAGCCCGAATTGTCGAGGTCGGATCGGGCCACTCGACGCGGTTTCTCGCCCGCGCCGTGGCTGATGGCGGTCTGGCCACAAAGCTGACCGCGGTCGATCCGGCGCCTCGCGCGGCGATTCGGGACCTGGCGGTCCAATGGATTCCCACGACCTTGCGGGACGCTGGCCTGGGGCCGTTTCAAGACCTCGCCGCGGGCGACATCCTGTTTATCGACTCGAGCCACATCCTCATGCCGGGCAGCGACGTGGACACGCTGTTTAATCGAATATTGCCGGCCCTGCCGGCGGGAGTGCGGGTTCACATCCACGACATCTTCTTGCCCGACGACTATCCTGCGGCATGGCAATGGCGCGGTTACAACGAGCAACTCGCCGTCGCGGCGCTGCTTCAGGGCGGCGGCTATCGCCCCTTGTTCGCCAGTCACTATGTGGTCAGCCGCATGACCGGCGCCGTAGCCGCCACTGTGGCTGATCGACTGACCTTGATGCCCGGCGCCACGGAAACAAGCCTATGGCTGGAAAAGACCTGATCACGCGGTCCTTACATCCCGTGAAGCGACAATCGGGCACAATGGGAGCTGACAAATCCACGGTGGACGACAATGCTTAGAACCCTAAAGCACTGGCTGGTTGGCGGCGACAGCGGCATGGCCATGCCGGCGCGGGTCGCCGAGCAGATCAAGCGTGAGCAGGAAGACAGCGAGATCCTGATCGGCTGGATGCAGCTTGCCGGGGTGACGTTCTTTGCCGTGGTCTACACCATCGCCCCCAAGGCCTTCGACGCGGACGTCATGTTCGCGCCGGTGCCCTGGGCGCTCGGCCTCTATTTTCTGTTTACGGTCGTCCGTCTGATCCTGGCTCATGGCCGCCGCCTGCCGCCGTGGATGGTCACCCTGTCGGTGATCATCGACATGGTCGGACTGCTGGTCACCATATGGAGTTTCCACCTGCAGTACGGGCAGGAGCCCGGGTTCTCTCTCAAGGCGCCGACGCTGCTTTACATCTTCATCCTGATTGCCCTGCGCACGCTTCGTTTCGACGCCCGCTATGTCATTCTCGCCGGCGCCTCGGCCATGGCCGGCTGGATCGGCCTGCTCGCCTATGCTCTGGTCAACAGTCCCATGCCCGGCGTCATCACCCGCGACTACGTCCACTACATCACCTCGTCCGATATCCTGATCGGCGGCGAGGTCGATAAAATTCTGTCCATGGCCATGGTCCCCTGGTCCTTGCCGTGGCCGTCGCCCGGGCGCGGCGACTGCTGATCCGCGCCGCCACCGAGCATGCGGCGGTCAGCGATCTTTCCCGTTTCTTCGCCCCCGAGGTGGCGCGCCAGATTGCCGCCTCCGACAATGCCGTGCAGCCGGGGCAGGGGGAGGTCCGCGACGCGGCCATCCTCTACATCGACCTGCGCGGTTTCACCACATTGGCCCATCGCCTGGCGGCCGACGACGTGGTCGCCCTGCTGACCGAGTACCAGTCGCGCATGGTGCCGGTGATCCAGCGCCACGGCGGCAGCATCGACAAATTCCTCGGCGACGGCATCATGGCGACTTTCGGCGCGGCCCTGACTACGGACAGTTACGCCGCCGATTCCCTACGCGCCGCCGAGGCCCTGTTAGAAGCCCAGGACAGCTGGAACCAGGAACGTGCAGGCGCGGGTGAACCAGCGATTGCGGTCGGCGTCGGCGTGGCGGTGGGCTCGGTGGTGTTCGGCGCGATCGGCGACGACAGCCGGCTCGAATACAGGGTGATCGGCGACGCGGTCAATCTGGCGGCCAAGCTGGAGCGTCACACCAAGGTCGAACCGGCACGGGCCCTGACCACCGCCGCGACCCTGGCGACAGCGCACAGCCAAGGCTATTCCGCCGCTGCCGAGCCGGAAATGCGCCCCGCGCGCCAGGTCGCCGGTGTCGAAGATCCGGTCGATCTGATGATTTTGGCCGGGTAGGGTGCTGCTCTACGCGCCGATCACGTCTTTCATGACCCGCAGAATATTTTCGCCCAATATTTTGCGCACGCCGTCCTCGTCGTAGCCGCGGCGCAGTAGGCCTTCGGTCAGGACCGGCAGCTTCGAGCAATCCTCGATACCCTGGATGTCGAAACGCAGGGCGCCGTGGTCGGTGCCGACGCCCACATGGTCGATGCCGGCGACGTTGACCGCGTAATCGATATGATCGAGTAGGTGATCCACGGTGGGGAAGGGAATGCCGGCGTCCACCAGCACGTTATATTTCTTCCACGGATCGCCGGCGGCCATGGCCATGAGGTCCGATATGGCCGATGAGGCGCCCGAAGCGCTTTTCCGCCGGTTGGAGCCGGGCTCCGCCGGGCCGCCCGAAACTTCGTCGGCGCGATCCTCGAGCGCCTGCCAGTAGTCTCGGGAGACATATTCCGGCCAGGCGGTGATGCAGGCGACGCCGCCGCTATTGGCGATGGCGCGGAGCATGGGGTCGGTCAGGTTGCGCGGATGGTCGACCAGGGTGCGGATCGATGAATGAGATGCCATCACCGGCTTGGTCGACAGCTCCATGGCCTGTTCGAACGTCGAATCGGCGGAATGGCTCACATCGACGATCATGCCGAGGCGGTTCATCTCGACGATGACCTCGCGGCCAAATTCGCTGAGGCCGCCGTTGGTCGCTGCGTCGGTGGCCGAATCGGCCCAGTTGTGAGTGTTGAAATGGGTCAGCGACATATAGCGCACGCCAAGTTCGAAGAACTGACGCAGCACGGCCAGATCGTCGCTGATGGCGTGGCCGCCCTCGATGGCGATGATCGCCGCTAGTTTGCCGTCGGCGGTGGCGGCGCGCACATCGGCGGCACTGCGCGCCACGGAAATCACGTCGGGATACTTGCGGCACATCTCCTTGACGCCGTCGATCATGTCCAGTGCCCGGCGCACGGCGGTGCCTTCAGCGACGCAGTTGAAGCCGACGCAGCAGGCGTAGAACGCCGCCGACAGGTTGCCCGCCTTCATGAGCGGCAAATCGTTGTAGCCCCGGCCGGTCTCCGTCCCCAGATCCTCATGGAGATCGATCCACCGCACCACCGTGTCCACGTGGGTGTCGATGACGATGGATGAGAAGTGAATGCGCTGGGCTTCCTCTGCGAAATTGTCAGTCATGGGGTCTCCATGGGTTTGAGGGCGATGCGGCCGGTGGAATCGACGCGATGCAGGAACAGCCCGATGTGGTTTTCTTCGAGATACTGATCGACAGCCTTGCGGGCGCCGTCGAACGAACCGTAATCGTCGAGCAACAAGGCGCTGCCCGGCGCCATGCGGGGCCACAGGTGGACCAGCTCGTGGTAGGTCGATTGATACCAGTCCGTATCGAGACGCAGCAGGGCGATGCGCTCAGGCGCCGCATGGGGCAGGGTGCTTTCGACCTCGCCCTTGACGTAGACCAGGTTCTCCACCGGATAGCCGGTGGTCGCCAAATTTGCCTTTACCTCGTCGAGGGAGGCGAAGGTCCAGCCATTGTGGTCTTCACGTTGAAAATGCTCCCAGCGCGAGATCATCTCGGCGCCGTCCCGGGAACGGCGGTCGATATCGTCCGGCTTGGTCATGCCGGCGAAGGTGTCGAACAGATGGATGCGCCGGGACGTCTCGCCCAAGGCGACCAACGTCCTGGCCATCATCATGCAGCTGCCGCCGCGCCACACGCCGCATTCGACGAAGTCGCCTTCGATGCCCCGACTGATGACGTGGCGCACCCCCTGATAGATCGAATGCATACGCTCCACCGAGGTCATGGTGTATTCCCGGCTGGCCTCGTAGAAGTCGACGAACTCGGGCTCCATGTCGCGGGGCACGCCGAGCATGCGCCGCTTGGTGTCGAGCTGCGGCAGGCGGCGCAAGGTGAAGTCGTAGCCGAACCGGAAGGCCAGCTTTCTCAGCTTCTTGATCACGTGAAAAACGCCCTCGCCGTCATGCTGTTGCCGCGCGGTCCACAGAGTGCCCTCAATTGCTCCCATGGCAAAGCCATTTTCCGGTAGCAATCACCGTGCGCGGCGGCCATTCTCACGGTTGTCATGAGTGTACCAAAATTTCTTTGTCGGCGGCCATGAGCCGGCTCGACTACGCCATCGGCCGGCTCAAAACCTGCCGCGTCTGTATCGATCATGCCATCGCCGAGGTCGGCGGACTGCCTGGTCCAATACTCGAGCTTGGTCTTGGCAACGGGCGGACATTCGACCATTTGCGCGAGGCCCTGCCCGGCCGTGACATCTTTGTGTTCGAGCTCGAAATCGCCGCCCATCCCGATTGCATCCCCGATGACGATCATCTGTTGCTTGGCGACATCGCCGACACCCTGCCCCGCGCGGTCGAACGCTTCGCCGGCCAGGTGCCGTTGTTTCACGCCGACGTGGGCAGCTTCGACCGCGAGATCAACGCCGCCATTGCGGCCCAGATTGAGCCCTTCGTGCTGCAACTGGTACGGCCCGAAGGCCTCGTCGTGACCAGCGTAGCCTTCCCCAATCTCCAACCCTATGCGCTGCCCGAGAACACCATCCCGAATACCTATTTCATGTATCGGCCGGTTCGGCTCAATACCATCGGTCATTAAGAATGACCGATGGGCGCTCAAGCGCCACGCAGGCTCCCGCCAAACGGTTGGCGACCCGCAGTCGCGGGCTGAAAGTAGGGGAGCGCGGATTCCGGCGGTCATTCTTATGACCGCTGGCAAGCGCGAACGCGCGTCGCCGCTTATGCGGCGAGAGCCCCAGTCTGTGTGGACACAAGATTGGGCGCTTGAACGCTCTTATTTATAAGGATCGGCCGCGTCGCGCAGGCCGTCGCCGGCGAAATTGAAGGCGAGGATGACCAGGATGACCGGCGCCACCGGCAGGATCAGCCAGGGATAGAGCGCCACCACGTTGATGTTCTGGGCCTCATTCAGCAGCACGCCCCAACTGGTGACCGGCGGGCGCAGGCCGAGGCCGAGGAAGCTGAGCGCCGTTTCGCCGAGGATCATGGCCGGAATGGAGAGCGTCGCCGAGGCAATCAGGTGACTCATGAAACCCGGCAGCAGATGGCGACCGATAATGCGCCGGGGCCGAGCCCCCATGAGCTGGGCGGCGGTGCAGTAGTCCTCCTCGCGGAGCGCCAGCAGCTTCGAGCGTACGGCGCGGGCCAGACTCGTCCAGTCAAGCAAACCGAGCAGGGCGCTGATGCCGAAGAATATGAGCACCGGACTCCAGGTCACCGGCATAATCGCCGACAGGGCCATCCACAGAGGCAACTCGGGGAACGAGCGAATAATCTCGATGACCCGCTGGATGATATTATCGGTGAGGCCGCCGTAATAGCCGGCGATGCCGCCGATAACGATGCCAAGGGTGAAGCTGATAGCAATGCCGATAAGGCCGATGGTCAAGGATATGCGCGCCCCATAGATGATGCGCGATAGCATGTCGCGGCCCAGGCGATCAGTGCCGAAGAGGAACAGAGTCGAGCCCTCGGCGGGACAAACCAGATGGAAGCTGCCGGGAATCACACCCCAGAACTCGTAGGAATCGCTGAGACAGAAGAACCGCAGGGGATAGACCTTGGTGGTATCCTCGCCGTACTCGCGGCGCAGGTTCTCCATGTTCAGGGTATAGGTCGTGCCATAGACGAAGGGCCCGACGAACGCGCCGTCGTCGAACAGATGGACGGACTGGGGCGGCGCGTAGATAAACTGCGCATTCTTGCTGTGCAGATTGTAGGGCGCCAGAACCTCGCTGATCAGGGTCGAGCCGTACATGACCAGCAGCACCGCGCCAAAGAAGATGGCCAGGCGGTGGCGCTTCAACTTCCACCACATGAGCTGCCACTGGGACGCCATGTAGAAGCGTTCCTGCTCCGGCGTCAGGGTCTCGACCGTGTTGGGATCGAACGGCTCGGTTGAGACGAAATGCTCGATCGGCCGCCGGTCGGGCCCACCGCCGGGGGCTGTGGTATCGGTCATCGGCTCGACCCCCCTTGCAGGCGGATGCGCGGATCGAGCATGGCTAGGGCCAGATCCGACATCAGCACCCCGACCACCGTGAGGGTGGCGAGGAACATGAGGAACGAGCCGGCGAGATACATATCCTGGCTTTGCAGGGACGACACCATCATGGGTCCGGTGGTCGGCAACGACAACACCACGGCGACCAGGGCCTCGCCCGAGATGATCGCCGGCAGCATGGACCCGATATCGGCGATGAAGAAGTTAAGCGCTACCCGGAAGGGGTATTTGAGCAGCAGGCGGAGCGGCGGCAGACCCTTGGCCCGGCCGGTCACCACATATTGCTTTTCGAGTTCGTCGAGCATGTTGGCGCGCAGCCGGCGGATCATACCGGCGGTGCCGGCGGTGCCGATGACGATCACCGGGATCCACAAATGCTCGAGCACCGATACGGCCTTGGCCCAAGACCAGTCCTGGCCGATAAACTCGGCGTTCATGAGGCCGCCGATCTCGGTGCCGAAGACCACCCGGGCGAAGTAGAGCAACACCAGGGCAAGCAGGAAGTTGGGCGTCGCCAGGCCGAGGAAGCCGATGAAGGTCAGGCCGTAGTCGCCCCAACTGTACTGATGGGTCGCGGTGTAGAGACCGATGGGAAAGGCGATCAACCAGGTGAAGATCATGGTCACGTAGGAAATCATGAAGGTCAGCAACAGGCGGTCGCCAACCACTTCGCTGACCGGCAGGCGGAATTCGAAGGAAAACCCGAAATCCCCGTGCATCATGCCGAACAGCCAATGGGCGTATTGTTCGATGATCGGCTTGTTGAAGCCGTATTGTGCTTCTAGGAACGCGATATATGCCGGGTCGGGCTTCTCACCGCTGCTAATCATCTCGGCAATCATCGTGTCGATGTAATTGCCCGGCGGCAGTTGGATGATGACAAAGACGATGAGGCTGATCACCAACAACGTTGGGATCATTACCAGCAGCCGGTGAATGATGTAACGAAACATGTGCTACCGCCGGTCCTCGGTGTACCAGAAGGTATCCGGCCGATAGATACCGAAATAGGCGCCCGGGTCCCAATTCCAAATGCCTGTCGCGGGGACGTTCCGCAGTGAATTATTGACCACCACCGGCTGCGGCACGCCATTGACGATGCCAAGCGTAAAGATCTGCTCGCTGTGAATCTTCAGCATGCGATGCCAAATGCGTTCCCGCTCGGCGTCTTCGCTGGCAATTCGCCAGGCGTCGTTGAGCTCGGCCAATTCCTGGACGATATCCAATTCGATTTCCAACCCGGACTCGCCGCTGGTCTCGTAGAACTTGCCCCACTTGGACCATTGCAGATGCATCTGTTCCGTTGGCGCCAGTTCGCCCGGGCTCATGGCCGCGGTGGGCACGCCGTTGACGATGCCCGACCACACCGACATGACCGAAGCACCGGAGAATACCCGGTTGCGGAACACTTCGCGCTGGGACGGCTTGGTGAATAGCTCGATGCCAATTTTCCGCCAGTCGTCGTGAATCAGTTCCAGGACATCGGTCTCCTCGGTGCTCTCGCCGGCGGTCTCGACGACAATGTCAATCGGCCGGCCGTCGGCCATCAGGCGCACACCGCGATCGTCCCTCTCGGTCAAACCCATGTCGTCGAGCAGGGCGTTGGCCTGGTCAAAATCCAACGTCGCCCAGGTCGTCTGGTACTCGGATTTGAACAGCGGGCTTTCCTGGAGCACCGTGTTGTTGCCCTCTCGCGCCAGGCCGAAGAAGATCACTTGGTTGATCTGGTTGCGGTCGATGGCGAGGGACAGGGCGCGGCGAAAGCGGACGTCGCGCATTAAGGCGCGCCAGCCCTCGTCGGCCGCGTTGAGGTTGGGAAACAGGGCGATTTGCGAACCCCGCACCGTGCTCCACAGGCGTGTTTCGAAGCCGTTGGTCTTCTCGTTCTCTTTTAGGAAGGTGTAGTTGTCAAAGCGGATATAGCGGGCCTGGAGGTCGGAATCGCCGAACCCGGTCTTGGCTGGGATCAGCTTGTTGTTGGCGACACTGATAATCAGCCGGTCGATGTAGGGGAGCTGGCGCCCGGCCTCGTCGACCCGGTGGTAATAGGGGTTGCGCTCGAATATGAACCTCTCCGAGGGCGGCCAGGTGACGTTGCGCCATGGCTGCAGCACTGGTAGGTCGGGATTGTCAAAGCGGTACTGGTGGTCCTTGCGGTGGTGCAGCCCGGCCCAATCCTTGGCCTTGGCCTCCTCGACCCGCTTCGCCAGTTCGTTGGCGTCGGCATAGTCGATGTGGAACTGCTTGAGGTAATGACCGGCGCGATAGATGAACAGCGGCCGCGCCCCGGCCAGGGCCGGCAGGAAGAACGGATTGGGTTTCGCCCAGCTGTAGCGCACGGTAAGGTCGTCGATGAACTCGACGATGGGCGCTTCGCCGTCTGGCTGCAGCGCTTTGGACGGGCCGACCGGCGACAAGGTCTCGTTGTTGGCCATGTCCTCCCAGTAATAGCGAAAGGCTTCGCTGGTGAACGGTTCGCCATCGGACCAGCGGTGGCCCGGGCGCAGATGCATGGTGAAGATGCGGTTTTCCTCGACGTCGATACTCGCGAGAATATCGGGTACCAGTTCGAGGTTGGTGTCATAGCCGACCAGCCGGCCATAGCCGTAGACCATCATCATGCGGATGTCTTTTTGCTTGGCCATAATCATGCGCAGGTCGCCGCCGTATTCGCCGGTCTGGTAATCGCCCTGGAAGGTCGCCACCAGGGGGCTGTCGGGCAGACGGTCGGCAATAGCAGGAAGGGCGCCGGCAGTAACCTGTTCGGCAAGAAACGGCGGCTCCGTATAATCTCCAGCGACCGCCGGGAGCCCGGTTACGGCCAATCCGACCACGGCCAGGGCGGTGAAAACTTGTCTGACCAGTATCATGAAGCAAACTCCGAAAGCTTTGCGTCGGCGGCGGCGCGGACCGAGTGACCGTCGCCGAGATCGACCATGGTTGTCGGCGCGCTGTCGTTGATGGTGAACGGGGCCGGCCAGGCAGCGGGATCGGGCGTCTTGTTCTTCAGCACCTCGTCAAAATTCAACAGCCGGTCGGGATCGGGATAGGGAACCGCAGCCAGCAAGGTACGAGTGTAGGGGTGCACCGGATTATTGAACAGCGCTTGGGGCGTCGCCAGTTCGACCAGCCGCCCGGCGCACATTACGGCAATGCTGTCGGCCATGTAGTCGACCACCGCCAGATTATGAGTGACGAACAGATAAGTCAGCCCCAATTGGTCCTTGAGATCCTTCAGCAGATTGAGGATTTGCGCCTGGATCGAGACGTCGAGGGACGATACCGGTTCGTCGCAGATCAGCAATTGGGGCCGCAGGGCGAGGGCTCGGGCAATGCCCAAACGCTGGCGCTGGCCGCCGGAAAAGCTATGCGGGTAGCGCCTCAGGTAACGCACGTCGAGGCCGACCAGGCGCATCAGCTCGCGGACCAGGTCGATACGCTCCTGCTTGGTGCCGACGTTATGGATGATCAGGGGTTCGCTGATGATGTCGAAGGCGGTCATGCGCGGGTTGAGCGATCCGAACGGATCCTGGAAAATGAACTGGACCTTGCGGCGAAACTTCAGCAGCGCTTCGGGACTAAGCCCCAGCACGTCGATGGGGTGGTCGTTTTCGTTGTAGTGCACGGTGCCGGAGTCCGTGGTCAGGGCCCGCATGATCAGCTTGCTGGCGGTGGTCTTGCCGCAGCCGGATTCACCGACCAGCCCGAGG
>JAYGEF010000024.1:0-2686 GCA_046582535.1 Alphaproteobacteria bacterium | reverse complement strand
AGCGAGCGGTATCTCGGTCGGGCCCATGTTGTTGGGCATGGCCCAGCCGGCCCACGTGCTCAACGCCACGGTCACCGTGCGTGGTACCGTCAATATGAGCGCCTTGGCGGTGGTTGATGCCCAGATGCACGCCGCCGAGGCGGCGGCCACGGGATAATTGTGTGACGGCGCCTGACTCCACCGCCGCGGTCGATGACAGCGCCGATCTCTATGGCCTCACGCCCGACCTGATCGTCGCCATCGAGGCGGCGCTCGATGCCCGGGATCTCGACCAGGTCGAGGCCCTGGTGGTGCCGCTCCACGCCGCCGACATGGCCGATCTGTTGGAAATGGTCAATTCCGGTGAGCGCCGGTTGATCGTCGATGTGCTGCGTCCCGAGGTTGATCCCGACATTCTGGTCGAACTTGACGAGACCACCCGCGACGAAATCCTCGACATTCTCAGTACCGACGAACTCGCCGCCGCGGTTACCGAACTCGACTCCGATGACGCCATGTATCTGGTCGAGGACCTCGACGAGGACGACAAGCGCGAGCTGCTGGCGGCGGTGCCCGATGAAGAGCGAGCCGAACTCGAGGCCGGCCTGGGCTATCCCGAGAACAGCGCCGGGCGGCTCATGCAGCGCGAGTTGGTGGCGGTCCACGCCTATTGGACGGTGGGCCGGGTGATTGACCATCTGCGCTCGGCCGACGATTTGCCCGATGAGTTCTACGACATCTTTGTGGTCGACGCCCGCCGCCAGCCGGTCGGCTATGTCCCCCTGAGCCGGGCCATGCGCAGCAAACGCCCGGTTTTGGTCCGCGACATCATGGAGACCGATATTAAGGTGGTGCAGGCCGAGATGGACCAGGAAGACGTGGCCTATGCCTTCCAGCAGTACGACCTGGTCTCGGCGCCGGTGGTCGATGAGGGTGGGGCGCTGATCGGCGTCATCACCGTCGACGACGTGGTCGAGGTCATCGAGGAAGAGGCCGAGGAGGACGTCCTGCGTCTTGGCGGCGTCATCGAAACTGATATTCACGAGTCGGCCTGGACCACGGGCCGGCGCCGTTTCACCTGGCTGCTGGTCAACCTGGTGACGGCGGTGGCCGCCTCGGCGGTGATCGGCCTGTTCGACGCCACCATCGAGCAAATGGTCGCCCTCGCGGTGCTCATGCCCATTGTCGCCTCCATGGGCGGCAACGCCGGCACTCAGACCTTGACCGTCACCGTCCGGGCCCTGGCCACCAAGGACGTCTCGGCGGCCAACGCGGCGCGGCTGGTCGGCAAGGAAGGCGTGGTCGGCCTGGCCAACGGCGTGGTCTTCGCGCTCATCACCGGCACCGTGGTGCTGCTGTGGTTCGGCGATGTTCGTCTCGCCGCGGTGATCGGCGGCGCCATGGTGGTCAATATGGTGGTCGCCGGCCTGGCCGGCATTCTCATTCCTCTCGGTCTCGACCGCCTGGGGATCGACCCGGCAATCGCCGCCACGGTGTTTCTCACCACGGTCACCGACGTGGTCGGCTTCTTCATCTTTCTTGGCCTCGCCGCCGTGGTGCTATTTTGAGTATCCATTGGGGCCTATAGTCGCGCCATGATATCGAACCAGCTCCCCAGTCTTGATTTTGGCCTCGGCGAGACCGCCGATATGATCCGCGATTCCGTGCGCAGTTTCGCCGCTGATGAAATCGCGCCCCGCGCCGCCGCCATCGACCAGGACAACGAATTTCCCGACGACCTGTGGCGCAAGTTCGGCGATCTCGGCGTGCTTGGTGTCACCGTCGGGGAAGAATACGGCGGCGCCGGCCTGGGCTATCTCGAGCATGTGGTGGCCATGGAGGAGATCAGCCGGGGCTCGGCCTCGGTGGGCCTGAGCTACGGCGCCCACTCCAACCTCTGTGTCAACCAGATCAACCGCAACGGCAGCCCCGAACAAAAGCAGCGCTACCTGCCCAAGCTGATATCCGGCGACCATGTGGGCGCCCTGGCCATGAGCGAGCCCGGCGCCGGCTCCGACGTGGTCGCCATGAAGCTGCGGGCCGAGAAGCGCGGCGACACCTATGTGCTCAACGGCACCAAGATGTGGATCACCAACGGCCCCGACGCCGATACCCTGGTGGTCTACGCCAAGACCGATCCGGACGCCGGCAAGCGCGGCATCACCGCCTTTATCGTCGAGCGCGGCATGGCCGGGTTCTCCACCGCCCAGAAGCTCGACAAGCTCGGCATGCGCGGCTCCAACACCTGCGAGCTGGTGTTCGAAGATTGCGCGGTGCCGGCCGAGAACATCCTTGGCGAGGAGGGCCGGGGGGTCAACGTGCTCATGAGCGGCCTCGACTACGAGCGTTCCGTGCTCGCCGCCGGGCCGCTCGGTATCATGCAAAGCTGCATGGACGTGGTGGTGGTTTACGCCAAGACGGACCGGGACGCGGACTCGCGCGGCATCACCGCCTTTATCGTCGAACGAGAAATGGACGGGTTTTCGAGCGCCCAAAAGCTCGACAAGCTCGGCATGCGCGGCTCCAACACCGGCGAGTTGGTGTTCGTCGATTGCGAGGTGCCGGAGGAAAATGTCCTCGGCCGGGTGGGCGGCGGCGTGGGCGTCCTCATGAGCGGCCTCGATTACGAGCGCACGGTTCTTGCCGGCGGCCCGCTCGGCATCATGCAGGCGTGCCTGGATGTCGCCATTCCCTATGTTCACGAGCG
>JAYGEF010000505.1:0-3349 GCA_046582535.1 Alphaproteobacteria bacterium | reverse complement strand
TTGGCTCAGTTCGCCATCTTTCAGAATCGCGATGTGGTCTCCGATCCGTAAGGCCTCGTCGAGATCGTGGGTGATGAAGACGATCGTCCGATTGACCTCATCCTGGATCTGGATGAGCTGATCTTGCATGTCGTTGCGGATGAGCGGATCAAGTGCACTGAAGGCCTCGTCCATCAGCAGCACCTCGGCGTCGGTCACCAGTGCCCGGGCGAGCCCGACGCGCTGCTGCATGCCACCTGAGAGTTCTCTCGGATACTGGTTTTCAAAACCGGCGAGACCGACCATCTCGATCTGAGCCATGGCGCGATCATAGGCGTTCGTATTTGCCGCCCGCTTCAAACCCAGGATCCGGGCCATACTATCCAGGACCGTTCTGTTCGCCATCAGGCCATGCTCGGTCGCTTCGCGAATCTGCAACCCGCTCATGACATTCTCGACGACCGTCTTGTGCGGCAACAGTGCGAAGCCCTGGAACACCATGCTCATCTTAAAACGCCTGAGATTGCGAAGCTCTTCGGTGTTGAGTTGCAGCACATCATTGCCGTCCACAAGGATCCGGCCCGCGGTCGGTTCGATCAATCGGTTGATATGGCGGATCAGGGTCGATTTGCCGGAGCCCGACAGGCCCATAATGACATAGATCTCGCCCGACTTTATCTCCAGGCTGACATCGCGGATGCCGACTGTATGGCCGGTCTCCTTCAGAATCTCGGATTTTGAGGCGCCGGCCTTGACCCGTTCGAACACGCTCTGAGGATTGGGACCGAATATCTTGTAGACACTCTCGATCGAGATCTTGGTATTTTGCGCAGCCACCTAATGCGCCCTATGAAGGTGTTGTTGCATGCGCTTACCATAGCCCTGGGCGATCCGGTCGAAGATGATGGCCAAAAATACGATCGCAAGGCCGGCCAACAGGCCGAGGCTGATTTCAAGGCGCTGAATGCCCTGAAGGACCTGGTAGCCGAGGCCGCCGGCACCGATCATCGAGGCGATCACGACCATCGACAGCGCCATCATGGTCGTCTGATTGATTCCGGCCATGATCGTCGGCATGGCGAGCGGGACCTGCACGCCGAACAGCAATTGTCGTTTGGTCGCGCCGAACGCGGTGTAGGCCTCGAGCACTTCCCGATCGACCTGCCGGATGCCGAGATTGGTCAGCCGAATGACCGGCGGCACCGCGAACACGATGGTCGCAAGCAGGGCGGGTATCTTGCCCGGGCCGAACAACATAACGAAGGGGATCAAATAAACAAAAATTGGCATAGTCTGCATAATGTCGAGCACCGGCAGTACGACCCGTTCAACTGCGTTGGAACGAGACATCCAGATGCCGAGCGGGATGCCGATGATGACCGCAAGCAACGTTGCGGTCAGCATGAGCGCGACCGTCTTCATGCCCGGCTCCCACAATCCAAAGAAGCCGAGCAGAAACATCAAGACGCTGAGACCGGCCGCGGTCTTCCAACTACGTGTTGCCGCAAAACCCATGATCGCGATGATGATGAGCACCGCGTACCAAGGCAGCCACAGGAGGAAATTTTCGATCGCGATCAGGAGATGGACGACGGGCAGAAAGATCTCTTCCAGCACCGCACCCCTATGCTCAACGATCCAGTTGAAGCTATCATCTATAGAAATGCGGACACTCCGCATGTCGATCAAATCAGGAAAATGCTCAGCCATCTCGTCGCCCCTCCCGTGAACGAAGGCATGGAAGTCACCGGCGACGCCACCAAGCAGTATCGACTCGCGTTCCGACCCCCGGCGTCGATCTATACGGTCTGACGATACATCATTTTACGAAATGGCGGGCGCCCGTGTCCGGCGCCCGCCATCCGACTGCGTCGTCGAAGTCTCGGTTACATCAAGCTCGCTTTGACTTTCGCCGCGACGTCGGCCGGGACCCATTTGCTCCAGACCGCCTCGTGGTTCTTGAAGAAGTACGCCGTGACTTCCTCGACACTCGCCTTATTGTCGTCGCCCCATGCCAACACAGCGTTAACAACGTCATTCGGAACCTGAAGGTTGGCCAGGAATGCCGCCACGTTGGGGGCCGACGTTTTCAGGCTGGTTACCACGGCAACGGCGACCTCACCTGGCTTCCACCCGGTGACCTGCGGATTCTCGCAGTTTTGATCGGTCAGGCAGAGGAACTTGTCGGCGTCAAAGCTGGGCATGCCGAGGCGCACCAAATTGTAACGGCCGATCACCGCTGTCGGACCCCAATAGTAGGCCAGGATCGGTTCTTTACGCGTCACGCGGCGCGCGATCGAGGCTTTCAAATTGGCACCCGAACCCGGCGAAAAGAGCTCATAGTTGGCCTCTTCCAACTCAAGCGCCTTGAACAGGTTGATGCTGATGATCTCGCAACCCCAACCTGGTGGGCAGCCATAAAGTCGATTCTTGCCGCCGCTTTGCGCCTCGACGAAAAGCTTGGAATATTTCGGGTTCGTCAGATCGCCGAAGCTCTTCAGGCCCGGGTTTGCCTTGGCGACGTAGTCCGGAATCCACCAACCTTCCTTGCCGCCATTCGCGAATATGTCGCTGGCCTTGTAAACATTGCCCTTCGCCTTGATCTTCTCCCAGATCGTGGACGCAGTGCTGATCCAGAGCTCGGGCGCGATGTGCGGTTTGTTTTTGATCAGCATGCTGGTCGCAGTGGGAACCGTGTCTCCCGGCACCAGCGTGGCGGTGCAGCCGTATCCTTCGCTCAGGATCTTCTGTGTAACTTGCGCCAACACGTTGGCCGACATCCAGGTCATGTTGGCAATGGTGATTTCGTCGCTGGTGCCGCATGTGGTTTGCGCCGTGCCGGATTTCGGACTGGCGATCAGTAGAGCGACCGCCGCCGCTGCCAATAGTGCTATCTTTAGGGTTCTCATCGTTCTCTCCTTTCTATTGAACTTGATCGTGGTCTCACGAGTTGGTCAGGCTGCGAGGGCCTCGATCCGCGTGATCAAGGCTTGCTCGACTTCGACGCCGCTTCGTTCGTTTTCGCGGCGTCGTTCGAATCGGCGGGCGCCCGGTAGCCGGGCCCCCTGTTGGCCAGCAATGGCGCCCGCGAGGTTCGTCATTCGATGGCCGAAAACGCCACCTGAAAATGGCGCCGTGGCGATGGCAAAGAAATACTGTCCTGTCCCCGGTGGTCCCCCGGCGGTGCCGGCGCTTTCCAGCGCCCGACCTACAACATCCTCGATCTCGTCGCGCCGCATTCCTGTCATGGCGTAACTCCCCTTGCCTCCCTCAGTCCGTGTCGATAACATCGCCGGCACCCGCGCCGGTCAGTCGCGAGGTCTCGGAAGCAACGACCAACAGGCGATCCGCATAGGTCGTAATGCGGCGC
>JAYGEF010000474.1:0-5045 GCA_046582535.1 Alphaproteobacteria bacterium | reverse complement strand
TGAGGCCTTATGGAATCGAGACTGAAGCATATATACAATGAATATCTAACCTCTCTACTAAATCGTAAGTATTACTGACATCAATTAGCGGTATGCAAGAGAGAAAATACAATATTTGAAATACTCGTTGCTTTGGGCGCGTCTGGTAGCGGCATTGCTGGGCGGGGAGTTTGGGTAACAGACGATGGAAAAGTCGTTTGGGCCTGTTTAGCAGGATTGGCAGCGTTATTAGCTGTTATCAGGCCATTTATTAAGTCATCAAGTAAGATAGAAAATTACACAAAATTATTTACGGCGCATGGAGATAGTTTTTATTAAATTAAAGAATAGGTATTACAAATAGAACATGTGAAACATATAAATAGCACTCATTCTCAGACACTCTTCGACATATTAAAATGTTTTAAAGAGTTGAGCCCGCTTGATGACCCGACTCCTTCTCAGAGACTAATGCGAAGATTTCAAATCGAAGTTGGAAGAGAAATTCCTCCAGAATTCTATGGATGCCATAGCAGTTTTCCTTGTTCATTCAAGATTGAAACATTAATCGCGCAATAGGATGAGAGGCAAAAAATGACGGAAGACCCAAAAACTCCGACGCCCAAACCGGACGCACCGGAATCACCCAGTCCTTCTAAGCCGTTTGTGGAAGAGCCGGTGCGCAAAGTCCCTGCGTTGGAGCCGCTTGATCCGTGGCCTGAACCCGGCAAACCTAGCCCACAGAAAAAAGAAGAATAAGACGCCAATGGACCTTGATGTGGAAAACACGGGGGGTGCCGGGTGACTTACGCTTGATCAGATAGACAGCTCGCACCACACCGGCGTGTGGTCCGAGGGTTTTTCGCTGTGGCCCCTGGGCGTCTTGTCGATATCGCAGTCGCCCAATCGGTCGGCGGCCTGGGGAGACAACAGCAGATGATCGATGAGCACGCCCTCGTCGCGTTGCCAGCGACCCTTCTGGTAGTTCCAGAAACTGTAGGCGCCGGCTTTGTTGGCGTGGCGCGCGCGATAGGCGTCGGTCAGCCCGAGATTGACGATGGCGCGAAACTTCGAGCGGCTGTCCGGCCTGCACAGGGCATCGCCCTCCCAGACTTTCGGGTCGTAGACGTCGCGATCGGTCGGGGCAATGTTGTAGTCGCCGCCCAATACCAAGGGTTCCTCATAGGCAAGCAGTGTCTTGGCGTGATCGTATAGCCGGTCCATCCAGCGCAATTTGTAGGGAAATTTGGGCGAATCCGTCGGATTGCCGTTGGGCAGATAGATGGTGGCGATCCGCACGCCGTCGATGACCGCCTCGAGATAGCGCGCCTGTTCATCTTCGTCGTCGCCCGGCAGGCCTTCCATAACGTCTTCAATAGGCCGCTTGGCCAGGATGGCGACGCCGTTGTAGCTCTTCTGGCCAAGCACCGCGGTGTTGTAACCAAGGTCGCCGATTTCGGTCTCGGGGAAGCCTTCGGTAACGGTTTTGATTTCCTGCAGCAGCACCACGTCGGGCGCCGCTTCGGCGAGCCATTCCAGCACCCGGGGAAGGCGGGCCTTGATCGAGTTTACGTTCCAGGTGGCAACTTTCATGAGCGCAAGGATACCCGCAAAAAAAAGCCCGCTCAATGGCGGGCTTTGTGGTCGTCGGAGGGGCGCGCCTAGATGGCGATGCCGAACGAGTTACCACAGCCACACATGGAGGTGGCGTTAGGATTGTTGATGACGAAGTAGGAGCCGCCGATGTTTTCGATGAAATCGACCTCCGAGCCGGCGATATACATCAAGGAAATCTGATCGACGACCATGGATACGCCGTCCCGTTCGACGACCAGCTCGTCGCCCTCAAGGTCGCCGTCGAGGCTGAAGCTGTACTGGAAGCCGGAACAACCGCCACCGGATACGGAGACCCGCAGCTTGAGATCGGCGTTGTCTTCGTCCTTGAGCAGAACGGCAACGCGCCGTGCCGCGCTCTCGCTTAGGGATAGGGGGGCGGTATCAGTAGTCATCAAACCTGCTCGCATTTCATCGTGGATACATAGGGTATGTATGCGAATTTAAATGAATGTCAATTGCCCAAGACGCTTTGCGCCGTTGATCGAGGCGTCGCCCGCCTGTAGCTTCCCGCCATGTCAGTCGCCCCCTATGCCAGCAACCCGGCCCACAGCCGCGGTCGTCTCCATGACGAACCGGAGAGCCTGACACGCACGCCATTCCAGCGCGACCGTGACCGCATCATTCATTCGACGGCGTTTCGCCGGCTCATGCACAAGACCCAGGTGTTCGTCTATCACGAGGGTGATCACTACCGCACGCGCCTGACCCACAGCCTGGAGGTGGCCCAGATCGCCCGGTCCATCAGCCGGGTGCTTGGCCTCGACGAAGATCTCGCCGAGGCCGTGGCCCTGGCTCACGATCTCGGCCATCCGCCGTTCGGTCACGCCGGCGAGCATGCTCTCGACCAAGCCATGGCCGATTTCGGCGGTTTCGACCACAACGCCCAGACCTTGCGGGTGCTGACCCTGCTTGAGGCCCGCTACAACGACTTCGATGGCCTTAACCTTACCTGGGAAACCCTGGAAGGGGTGGTCAAGCACAACGGCCCGATCGATATCGCCTCTGCGCCGCCGCCGCTGGTCGAATACGTCACCGGCCATGATCTCGAACTCCACACCCATGCGGGGCTCGAGGCGCAGGTTGCGGCCATCGCCGATGATATCGCTTATGACAACCACGACATCGACGACGGCCTTCGCGCCGGCCTGTTTACCCTGGCCGATCTCCATGAAGCGGCTCTGGCAGGGCCGGTGTTTGCCGCCGCGGCCCGGGACGACAGGCGGGGCGACGAAAGCCGGCTGATCCACGAAGGGGTGCGCCGCATGATCGGCGTCATGGTCGGCGACGTAATCGACGAGACCCGGCGCCGCCTGGCCGAGTCAAACCCGGCCAGCGCTGATGATCTGCGGCGGCTGGGGCGGACCATGGCGGCGTTTTCTCATGCCGTGGCCGAGGATGAGGCAGCGTTGAAAGCGTTTCTCCATGCCCGCATGTACCGCCATCCCCGCGTCATCGAGAAACGGGTTGCCGCACAGCAAATCGTGCGCGAGCTGTTCGGCTATTTTCTCGACGATCCGTCGCGACTTCCCGACGATTGGCGCAAGCAGGCGGTCGCCAGTAATTCCGTTGGTGCAGCGCGGGTCGTGGCCGATTACATTGCCGGCATGACCGATCGCTTCGCCATCGACCAGCACAAACATATATTCCACTCCGAACTTGAAATTTAATGAATATTTTCAACGAGTTTAAAGATAAAATTAGGGCGATAGTCGAGGAAATGTCGGACGCTTCGACGTTACCGACCGGGCTCGACACCTCGGCGGTTACCGTTGAGCCGCCCCGTGACTCCACTCACGGCGACCTGGCGTCGAACGTCGCCTTGGTGCTGGCCAAACAGGCCGGCGCCAAACCCCGCGATATTGCCAACGCGATCGGCGAGCGTCTCGCCGCCAACCCTGAGGTCGAGGCGGTCGAAATCGCCGGCCCCGGGTCCATCAACCTGCGTCTCACGGAGAGCTTCTGGCACGACCGCCTGGGCGAGGTACTGGCGGCCGGCGCCGGTTATGGTCAGTCGGACCTGGGTGGCGGCCGCAAGGTCAACGTGGAGTACGTTTCGGTCAATCCCACCGGGCCGCTGCATGTGGGGCATGCCAGGGGCGCCGTATTCGGTGATGCGCTGTCGGCATTGCTGGAGAAAGCCGGCTATGACGTCACCCGCGAATATTACATCAACGATCTCGGCAGCCAGATCGACACCCTGGCACGCTCGACCATACGGCGTTATGGCGAGGCTCTGGGCAAGATCGAGCTGGACGAGAGCGCCTATGAGGGGCTCTATCCCGGCGATTACCTCGTGCCCGTGGGCCGTAAGGTGGCCGATGAACAGGGCGACAGGCTGTGGGGCGCGCCGGACCATGAGAAGATTGAATTTTTCATCGACTTTACCGTCGGCGAAATGATGGCGTTGATCCGCGACGATTTGGCATCCCTCGGCGTGGTGCAGGACGTCTTCACCTCCGAGCGCGCCGTGGTCGAGGCCGGAAAGCTCGACCAAGCCCTGGGCCAACTCGACGCCAAGAACCTGATCTACAGCGGCGTGTTGGAGCCGCCCAAGGGTAAGAAACCCGATGACTGGGAGCCCCGCGAGCAAACCTTGTTCCGTGCCACGAACTTCGGCGACGATGTCGATCGCCCGCTCAAGAAGTCCGACGGAAGCTGGACCTATTTCGCCGGCGACATCGCCAATCACCTGGACAAGATCGAGCGCGGCTTCGTCACGCTCATCAATGTCTGGGGCGCCGACCATGGCGGCCACGTCAAACGCATGAAGGCGGCGGTGGCGGCGCTCAGCGACGAGCGGGTCGAACTCGACGTCAAGCTGTGCCAGATGGTCAAGCTGCTGCGCGAGGGCCAGCCGGTAAAAATGTCCAAGCGCTCGGGCGACTTCATTACCCTGCGCGATGTGGTCGACGAGGTCGGCAAGGACGTGGTGCGGTTTATCATGCTGACCCGCAAGAACGACGCGCCCCTGGAGTTCGACCTGGTGCGGGTGACCGAGCAGTCGAAGGACAACCCGGTGTTCTATGTGCAATACGCCCATGCCCGGGTCAATTCGGTGCTGCGTAACGCGGCGGCGGCCCATCCCGGCCTCGATACCGGCGACACGGCGCTGGCGGCGGCCGACCTGGGCCGCTTGACAGACTCCGGCGAGTTGGCGTTGATAAAGTTGCTGACGGCCTGGCCGCGCCAGGTGGAGAGCGCCGCCGAGGCTCACGAGCCCCACCGACTGGCGTTTTATCTTTATGACGTGGCGGCGGCGTTCCACGGCCAGTGGAACCGGGGCAATGACGATCCCGACCTGCGGTTCATTGTCGCCGACGACAAGGACCTGACCATGGCGCGGTTGGCCTTGAGCCGGGCGGTGGCGTCGGTCATCGCTTCGGGATTGGAAATTTTCGGCGTCGAGCCGGTGGAGGAGATGCGTTAGTGGTTCGCTTCAGACATATGGT
>JAYGEF010000473.1:0-5436 GCA_046582535.1 Alphaproteobacteria bacterium | reverse complement strand
TTTCCGGATTTTGCCACAGGGTGGCCGATGAGCGTGCGCCTATCGATGCCTTCATTGATCACAGCATTATGATTAACGCTCCGTTTAGCTAATGCTGGTAGCCATAGTCTGACCAGGAAAACCGGATAGCGGCGGAACCGTCATGAACCGACAATCGCGTCGATTGCTGAAGAGCGCGCACAAGCACAAATCGACCCATCTGGGCGCGGCGGCGCTGTCCACGGTTGACGTAGCCATGCAGGACGCTCTGGCGCTCCATCGCGCCGGCGATTTCGCTCAAGCCCTGGAACGCTACGACAGTATTCTCGAAATCTACCCCGACCATCCCGATGCCCTGAGCAACAGCGGCCTGATCGCCTCCCGGCTTGGCGACCACGACGATGCCTTGGCCCGGCTGCGCGGGGCCGTCGAGTTGGCGCCGGAGCGGGCCGAATTCCACAACAACCTCGGCTCGGCGCTCGATGCCGGCGGTCTGCTTTCCAAAGCAGAAGCGTCTCTCGGCCGTGCCATCGAATTGGATCCCGACCTCGCCGAGGCTCACGTCAACCTGGGCAATATCCAGCAGAAGCTGGGAGAATACGGCGACGCCACGACGCATTATCACAAGGCGCTGGCCGTGGCGCCCGACAATGCCGTCACCCATAACAATCTGGGCAACGCGCTGCTGGCTTTGGGCCGCGCCGACGAGGCCATGACGAGCTATCGGACCGCGCTCGAAATTGCCCCCGGTTTTACCGAAACCCTGAACAATCTAGGCATCCTTCACATGCGCCTCGGCGCGTTCGACGATGCCATCGGATCGTTTCGCGCCGCCATCGCCGCCGAACCGGGGTTCGCCAACGGCTATTACAACATGGCCAATGCGCTGGCCGAGAGCGGTGACACGGAAGGCGCCATTGCGGCCTATGCACAATGCCTCGAAGTCAACCCCAACCACGCCAACGCATGCGTCAACTGGAGTAAGCTGCTGCTTGACGAGGGGCGGCTGCGCGAGGCGGTCAATACACTCGAGGCGGCGGCCCAACGCAACGCCACAAACCCCATCGTGCTCGGTATATACGCGAGCCTGCTGGCGGACGGAGACGACCTCGACCTGGCGTTATCCACCGGCATGAAGGCCTATCTCATCGACGACAGCTCGGCGACGGCGGTCTGCGCCACGGCGAAGGCATTCGTCGAAAAAGGCCTCTATGGCGACGCGGCGTCGATTTACGACAAGCTTCCCGCACCGGCCAGCGAGCATGACATTGTGGCGCACGGCTGGCTGGTCGAGAGTCTGCTCCGCCATCAACAAAAGGCAGCCGCCCGGTCATTGATCGACCGCATGCTGGATCATGGCGACCTGACGGCGCGGCAGCGTCACGGGCATCTCGTGACTAACGCGATTCACAGCTGGCTGGGCAACGACATCGAAGGTTGCGAGGATCTTATCGCCCAGGCATCAGTGGTATCCGCCGCGGCGGGCAGCGAAAATCTCGAGCGCAACCTGGTGGTCTTTGAAACTTACCTCGCGGCCCTGCTTGATTACCGGCGGCAGCACCGGGAAATCTACCGCGCTGAAGAGGCCGAGACGCTCCACGTTATCGGTGAGAGCCACAGCCTGTCACCCCATGGCACCGCCGTCGATATCGGCGCCACGCGGTTCCAATTGCAGGGGCATATGATTCTCGGCTGCAAGGCCTGGCACTTCGCCGACCCCACGGTCAATCACTACCAACGTGCCTACTGGGCCGTCGCCAGCGGCTTGCCCAAAGGCGCCAACGTTCTAACGGCGATTGGCGAGATCGACTGCCGCACAGACGAAGGTATTTTCCCTCTGTATCGAAGGTGGGGCGGCGATCTGGACGACATTATCGCCTCCACGATCGACGGCTTCGTGGATTTCGTCGCCGCGGTCGGCGACAAGCTGGGTTTCAATATGAACCTCTGCGGTGTTCCCGCGCCCAACCGGGCGCGGCTCCGGGCAATGCCGTTGAGCGGCCAGCAGGGGGCTGCATACCTCGACACTGTGGCCCGGTTCAACGGCGCCCTAAGGGCCGCCGCCGACCGCCGCGGCTGCGGTTTTATCGACCTCTACGGCTTGACCGCGGACGAGGACGGAACCGCCGACGGCAGCCACCATATCGACCATACCCACCTGTTTCCCACCGCCCTTCACCAAGCCATCGTCAACGCCTGACGCGATATCTTGTTCGTCATCTACCCGCTTGACTCCAAGGGACCAAACGCCGTCTTGTGAACCGTAACTAGGGAAAACCCTAATCCGGAATACAACAAGCGAGGTAGGTCATGAGCGAGTCCAGCATCACGGTAGACAATGGCGTAAATGTCGAGGCATTGCTCGGCGCCCGCGAGGCGCTTACGGCGGCACCCGAAGCGGCCCAGTTTAAATGGCGCGCCAGTTGCAAGTGGATGAACGGCACCCACAGTCACTCGACGGTCGAGAGCTTCTTTGGCCTTGGCGAAGAACAGTCCCATGTCAGGGCGTTCACCTTCGACGCCGATCATCCGGAGTGCTTTGCTTCGGAAGACAAGGGTGCCACGCCGATCGAATATGTCCTCGTCGGCTTGGCCAGTTGCCTGACGGCCGGCATTGCCGCGGTCGCCCAGCATCGCGACATCCAATTGCGCTCGGTCGTCGCGACCCTTGAGGGGGGCATGGACCTCCAGGGCATCCTTGGCATCGACAGCGACGTTCGCAATGGCTTCGACGGCATCAAGGTGAGTTACAAGATCGATGCGGACGCCGATCAGGCTTCGCTCGAGGCTCTGGTTGCCCAGTCGCAAAAACGCTCGGCGGTCTACGACGTCATCACTAACCCGACGAACGTCACCGTTGAGGTGAACTAAGCGGCAGCAACCCGGCGTTTGGGAGCGAGTCCGGTTCGTAGGGTTGCCACCGTCGTCATCGGTGCCGGCCAGGCCGGGCTGGCCATGAGTCATTGCCTCACCGCGCGATCGATCGACCATGTGGTCATCGAGCGCGGCGCGGTGGCGAACTCGTGGCGTAACGAACGCTGGGATTCGCTGCGCCTGCTCACCCCCAACTGGCAGAGCCGGCTACCCGGCTTCGGCTACGACGGCGATGATCCCGACGGCTACCGGGACATGATCGAGACCATCGCCTTCATCGACCGCTACGCCGCGGTGATTTCGGCCCCGGTCCAGGCCAACACCACGGTGACGTCGGTGTCGCGCGATGACGCCGGCTATGTGGTGCAAACCGATCAGGGCGACTGGCATGGCCGCACAGTGGTAATGGCTACCGGGGCCTGCAATATCGCGCGGGTTCCCGCCCTGGCCGCAGCGGTGCCGGCCGACATCGCCATGATCACCGCCATGGACTACCGCAATCCGGAACAACTGGATGCGGGTGGTGTGCTGGTGGTCGGCGCCTCGGCGACGGGCACCCAACTGGCCGAGGAAATTCACCGCTCGGGACGGCCGGTGACCATGGCCGTCGGCGACCATATTCGGGCGCCCCGGGTCTATCGGGGGCGGGACCTGGAATGGTGGATGGATGTCGCCGGCGTCCATGACGAGCGCTACGACGAGATCGAGGATATCAACCGGGCGCGCAAGGTACCGTCCCTGCAACTCACCGGTACGGACGAGCGCAAGACCCTGGACCTCAACGCGCTGACGACCAGGGGCGTTAAACTGGTCGGCCGTTTTGCCGGCATCAACGACGGCAAGGCTCAGTTTTCCGGATCCCTGCGAAATCTCTGCGCCATGTCGGATCTTAAAATGGGCCGGCTGCTCGACACCATCGACGAGTGGGCGACCGACAACGGTCTCGACGGTGAGATCGAGGCGCCCTATCGCCTGGCCCCCACCGAGGTCGAGGACAATCCGCCCCTGGGCATGACGCTCGATAGTGGGGAAATCCGCACCATCCTGTGGGCCACCGGCTACAGCCCGGATTATTCCTGGCTCGACGTGCCGGTGTTCGACAGCAAGGGCCGGGTCCGCCACGACGGCGGTGTGGTCGATGCGCCCGGCCTGTATTTGATGGGTCTGCAGTTCCTGCGCCGCCGTAAGTCGGCCCTCATAGATGGCGCCGGCGATGACGCCCACGATCTCAGCGCCCATCTGGTTTCCTATCTCAACGGGCGCTAGACTGGCCATCGGAATGACGTGCGCATAATCTCACCGCAGACGCGGGAAATGCGATTTGAACCAGGTACGTGAAGGAGGGGAACATGTCCAATTGGAAACATGTCGCGACTGCCATGGTGACGGCCATGGCGTTTTTTCCGGCGATCGCCAGCGCCGAAATACTGGCCATGATGAATTACGAGAGCAAAACCGAAGACTCCATCAAGGCGCTCAAGATCACCGACGCGACCCAGGCCCGCGAGGAAGGCATCGCCATCGTCGATGTCGATCCCACGTCGGCGAACTACGGCAATATCCTGATGACCATCCCGCTGCCGCCGGACGTGGTCGCCTATCACATTTTCTACAACAAGGCCCAGACCAAAGCCTACGTGACGCTCATGGGCCGCAGCGCCATGTTCAAGTTCGACTTGGACAAGTTCCCCTACCGGCTCGAGACCATCGACGTGCCGGGTTGCGCCGTGCTTGAGGATATCGTGTTCACCGAGGACGATAAGACCTGGTACGTGACCTGCATGGGCACCGCCAACGTGGCGGTTGGCGACGCGGCGACGGACGAGGTCATCGCCATGGTCGATATTCCGGCGAAATATCCCCATGGGCTGGCGGTCCACAGCGGCATTGACCGCTATTTGGTGACCAGCACCGTGCGGCCGAGCGATCTCGGCGATTCCGGCGAGTTCATCACCGTGGTCGAGGCCAGCACCAACAAGGTGCTCTCCCAGATCAAGGTCTCGAACAAGCCCTCGCCGTCCGGCGGCGCGCCGGTCGAAGTACTGTTTGTGCCCGGCGCCAATCCGCCGGTGGCCTATACCACGGTGATGTTCGGCGGCACGCTGTGGACCCTGACATGGAACCCGGCGACCCAGGATTTCGATGCCGCGCAAGTCTTCGACTTCTCCACCGAGGGCGCCGGGGTGCCGTTGGAAATCTACCTCAACGACACTGCCGACCGGCTTTACGTGACCACCGCGTCACCGGGCAAACTGCATATCTTCGACATCAGCGCCGATCCCGGCACGCCGGTCCTGCTCAAGACCCTGGCCACCGCCGAGGGCGCCCATCACGTGGGCTTCACCAAGGACTGGAAGCTGGCTTTCGTGCAGAACGCCTTCATTAACCTGCCGGGCATGAACGACGGCTCAATCACCGTGGTCGATCTCGAAACCATGGAAACGATCGGCACCATCGACACCCTCAAGAACATGGGCCTCAACCCCAACTTGATCGTGTTGCTACCCGAGTGGAACGCCCTGGCAGGCCATTGATTTTAAATAAGGGAACAGTGTATTCAATTAATTAAATACACTGTTCCCT
>JAYGEF010000513.1:0-2089 GCA_046582535.1 Alphaproteobacteria bacterium | reverse complement strand
GAGTCGTGCTGGCCTGGCTGGCAATATCTTTTTGCGCAGGCATGGGGCCGATAAGCAGGGCGCCGGAATTTGCCGGATCGATCTCGGATATACGCAGGAGTTCAAGGTAGACCCGCTGGTGGGCGCCCAGGGTGCTGAGATCCATGATGCGGTCGTCACTGGTGCGGATGATCCGCGCCTGGCGCCGCATGAGCCGCGCCGACAGGGTTGGATCGCGGTTGACGATGTCGTTGAACACGTTGGGGGTCAAAGCGCCGACCACGCAGGGCTCAAGGGCGATCACGCTGGCCGAGCGGGGGTCGCCGTCAATCGCCGCCAGTTCACCGAAATAACTGCCGGCGGCGATTCTGGCGAGGGCGATTTCACGGCCCGACTGGGAGAAATTGACGATCAGCACCGAACCCCGGGTGACAAAATACACATCGCTGTCGATATTGTCCCGGTCGAGAATATTATCATCCACATCGAAGGACTGCCAATGGCATTGCCGCTCGATACCGCGCCGCCAATCATCATCGAAGCCACGAAATAGCCGAATATCTTCAAGTCGGTGAAAATCTTGATCTGTCACAGTTTCATGCCCCGAACAGCGCGCCTCCCCAACGCGCCAGTTACCGGCCCAACAATGCCACAGTATGAGGCGAAATGAACAGCAAATCGACCGCCCTGTACGACTGGTCATCGCTTCGGCCTTGAGCTAAGTTCAATCCAACCAATGGGAGGGGTGGGCTGTGAAACATATCGCTGTTTTGGCTACGGCGCTGATGGCGCTGACGGCGCCGGTGTGGGCCAGCTACGACACCGGCTGGTACGCGTACACCGCCGGCGATTTTGTGTTGGCCCACGGCGAATGGTTACCTCTGGCCAAGAGCGGCGACGCCAGAGCCCAGTATCAACTCGGGGTCATGTATCAGAGAGGCGAAGGGGTTGATGCCGACACCGCCGAGGCGGCGCGCTGGTTCGGCCTCGCCGCCGATTAAGGGTACGCCCCATCCAAGATTAATCTGGCCCGGCTCTACTACGCCGGTGACGGCGTCGCTCATGACCACGACGCGGCGGCACGTCTCGCCAAGCAGGCGGCAAAATCCGGCAATTCGGAGGCGCAATTCTTTTTGGGCGCCCTGTACCACAATGGCCACGGGGTACCCCATGATCTGGTAAAATCCCGCATGTGGCTCAGCATGGCGGCCATGCGCGGGTCGAAGCTGGCACGTGAGCGCTTGACCGTGGTCGTGGAGCGGATGACAGACAACGAGATCGCGGCGGCCGAAACCATGCGACAGGCATTGATGAATGGCAATTAATCAGGCACCGAGTTTCATAAGGCAGACCGCCAAGGCCGAAACCACCGCTAAGCATCATTCGCTGCCATTCGAGCATGACGCTTCGCCGCTGCCGAGTACCACGCCAGACCGCGCCCCCGGCTACGACCGCTTGGACGATATTGTCATCACCATGCGCGACGGTACGCGCCTGTCAGGCGATGTCTACCTGCCGGCCAATCGCACCGGGCCGGTTTCCACCGTGGTCACGCGCATGCCCTATGGTAAGCGCGAGGACTACTGCCACATGCCGGTCTACGGCGAGTTCTGGGCGCGCAAGGGGTATGCCTTCCTGGTCCAGGACGTGCGCGGCAAGTTCGGCTCGGAGGGTGATTTCAGCCCTAATATGAACGGGATCGAAGTAAACGACGGCTACGACACCGCCGACTGGGCCGCCGCCCAGCCCTGGTGCAACGGCCGCATCGGTTTTCACGACGAATCCTATTACGGCTTCACCACCTTCGCCGCGGCGGTCAGCCTGCACCCGGCCATCGTCTGCATTGCGCCGGGGGACATTTCGCTGGACCGCTACCGCTGCACCTTCCGCCATGGTGCCCTGCAGATCAACACCGCGGGCAACTGGGCGATTTCCATGATGGCCCAGCAATATCAGGACATGTCGGAAATCGATACCTGGCATATGCCCTTGGCCGACATGGCCAACGCGGCGAACTGTCCCAGTAGCTATTTTGACCAGATTATTGACAACCCCATACGCGGGCCGTTCTGGGAAGCGCGCAGCCTGCTCGAGGGCTATGACAATATTC
>JAYGEF010000508.1:0-2294 GCA_046582535.1 Alphaproteobacteria bacterium | reverse complement strand
CGCGCCGTTTTGGCGGAGTTGGTTACGCTATCTGACAGCTCGCGTTCCTTTTGCGCCAACAGATGAGCGGCTAATCACCGACGGTTTGCATGACTTCGGCGTACCGAGTCAGATCGATGGCTTCCATCCTTATCCGAACTGTGTGGGTTCGCCGGAGCCCGGGTGTTAATCCTTGCCCCAGCGGGTTATTCCAAGCCAACCCACAAAGGGGTCACGATCTCACCGCTCCGCTCCCGCACCATCGATCCACATGTCGAACCACAGCTCGAGCATGAGCAAGGCCCAGATACGGTCGTGATGCAGGCGGCGGCCGGAGACGTGTTCGTCGAGCAGGCGCTGGACCGCGTCGGGGCGGAACAGGCCACGGGACCGGGCCTGCACCGACAGTATTGTGTCGTAGGCGAGGTCCCTGAGTTCATGGCGTAGCCAATGCTCGATGGGCACGCCGAAGCCGCGTTTGGGCTGGCGCAGGGTTTCCGGCGGCAAGCGGTCCGCCATGGCGGATTTGAGCAAGGCCTTGGTGCCGAGGCCCGACATGCGCTGGGTCGCCGGAATGGTCGCGGCGAAGGCCATGAGTTCGTGATCGAGGAACGGCGAGCGGGCCTCCAGGCCGTGGGCCATGGATGCCACATCAACTTTGACCAGCAGATCGTCGGGCAGGTTGGTGTGAATGTCGCCATAGGCCGCCCTGCCGGCATCCACCGGGCCATCGCCGAGCCAGGTCGTCAGCAACGCCTCCGACGAGGTATCGAGACAATCGTGCATGGCGTCGCCGTAAAGCCCCTGCTTGCCTGCCTCATCGAACAGGGTCACCCAACTGCAATAACGCTGGGCGGCGGGCTTGGCGGCGTCGACGAGAAAACGCCGGGCGTAGCGCAAGCTTCGAGAGCCGCTGGTTTCCACCGGCAAGACCCGCCCCAACGCTCCCATCAGGGATCGCGCCGGCCCGGGCAGCACGTCGATCACGGTCCCCAGACGACTGCCCGAATAGCGCGGATAGCCGAGAAACCCCTCATCGCCGCCGTCGCCGTTGAGGGCCACGGTGACGTGGCGGCGGGTCATCTCCGAGACATACCAGGTCGGCACGGCGGAAGCGTCGGCGAAGGGCTCGCCGTAGTGCCACACCAGTTTTGGCAGTATGTCCACCGCATCGGGCTCGACGACAAACTCCTGATGGTCGGTGCCGTAGCGCTCGGACAGGGTCCGCGCCGGGGCACGCTCGTCGAAGCTGCGATCTTTGAAGCCGATGGTGAAGGTCTTGACCGGCTTGTCCGAAGCCCGCGCCATGGCCGCCACCACCAACGCTGAATCGACGCCCCCCGAAAGGAAGGCGCCGAGAGGCACGTCGGCGATCAGGCGCAGACGCACGGCCTCGTCGAAGCGGCTGGTGATTTCCTCGGCCAGTTCAGCCGCCGGCCGGGGCCGCGCGGCGTCCGGCTCGGGCATGGACCAATAGCGCGCCGTGCGGCTGCTGCCATCGGCCCCGACCACCATGTAGTGGGCTGGTTCGAGGTGGTGAACGCCTTTGAACGCCGTGAACGGTGCCGGCACCGCGCGAAACGCCAGATAGTGATGGATGGCCTCCAGATCGGCCTTGCGGGCCATGCCGGGCCAAGCCAACAGCGCCTTGATCTCCGAGCCGAACAGCAACTTGCCGTCGTGCCAGGCATAGCGCATGGGCTTCTGGCCCAGGCGGTCCCGGGCCAGCACCAGGCGGCGCTGGCGGCTGTCCCACAGGACAAAGGCGAACATGCCACGCAGCCGGCCGATGATCTCGTCGCCCCATTGCTTGTAACCGTTGACGATGACTTCGGTGTCGCCCTGGCTGGCGAAGCTGTGGCCGAGACCGATCAACTCCTCGCGCAGCGCCATGAAATTATAAATCTCGCCGTTATTGACCACGTGGATCACACCGTCGGTGTCGGAGATGGGCTGTGACGCCGCGTGGCTGAGGTCGATGACCGCGAGGCGGGCATGGGCCAATCCGACCCGGCCATCGCTCCACACCCGATCACCGTCCGGCCCGCGATGGTGCAGGGTGGCGATCATGTCATGAAGACGACTGGCGACGGTATCGCCGTCCCCCATGGGTTCAGGCGACCACACCCCGGCGATGCCGCACATGGGTCTAGGGGTCCAATTTAGTCATGGGGCGTCGGGGGTGGATTCCCATGTTTCGATTTTGCCCGCTTTCCCCCTGTAATTCCAACTGATATTGTGTTCCCGGCATACTCTAATCACTAAATATTGTGGCTAAACGACAAAGATCGTGACCCAAACACTGCTTTTCGTTA
>JAYGEF010000354.1:0-4405 GCA_046582535.1 Alphaproteobacteria bacterium | reverse complement strand
TGCTGCCGAGCACGTTGCCAGCGGCGGCGAAAACACGCAAGCTACCGATGGTTATTGGTGAGACGGAACAGGTCATGGCTGAGTCGGAATTTCCCCATCTGCTGTCGCCCCTTCGGGTCGGGCCAAAGACTTTGCGCAATCGGGTGCTGGTCACCGCCCATGTGCCGCGCATCGCCGAGAATGGCGCGCCGGGCGATCAGTATGTGGCCTACCACCGGACCAAGGCGCGGGGCGGCGTGGCCATGCAGATCACCGGGGCGACGCCGGTCCACCGGACCAGCGCCTTGGGCTCGCCCTATGCCCTGGAGAATATCGACGACAGCATTATTCCCGGCTATCAGCGGCTTGCCGACGCGGTTCACGAGGAAGGCGGCTGCATGCTGGCCCAACTGGCCCATTACAGCGCCGGGATTCACGGCGGCGAGCCGGGTCAGCCGCTGTGGGCGGCCTCGGCGGTGCCCTCGGAGTTGGTCCGCGAGACACCCCATGCCATGACTATCGCCGAAATTGACGAGATGGTGCGGGCCTTTGGTGCGGCCGCCGGGCGGGTTCGCCAGGGCGGTCTCGATGGCATCGAGATTCTCGGCGCCTTCGGCCTGTTGATCGCCAATTTCCTATCGCCCCACGCCAACAAGCGAAGCGACCGTTATGGCGGCTCCCTGGAGAACCGCATGCGCTTTCCCCTCGAGGTTGTTGCGGCGGTGCGCGACGCCGCCGGGCCCGGCCTTATCGTCGGCATGCGCATCCCCGGCGACGAGTTCGTCGACGACGGCCTCGACCAGGACGCCATGGGCGAGGTCGCCCAGGTGCTTGAGGCCAGCGGGCAGCTCGACTATCTCAACGTCATCGCCGGCACCAACCTGGACCGGGTGCACCGCGCCACTCACTGGCCGCCGACGCCGGCGCCCCACGGCCTGTTCGTGCCCCTGGCGGCGGCCATCAAGCAGGTGGTCAAGCTGCCCGTGTTCACGGTCGGGCGCATCGTCGATCCGCGCCACGCCGAGCGTATCCTCGCCGAGGGCCACGCCGACATGATCGGCATGACCCGGGCCCATATCGCCGATCCCGACATCGTCGCCAAGATCAGCAGCGGTCGGGCCGACGACGTGCGGCCCTGCGTCGGCGCCAATGTCTGCATCGCGCGGGCCCTGGCCGGCGGGCCGATCCGCTGTATCCAGAACCCGGAAGCCGCCCGCGAGCACGATTGGGGTGCGGCCGAGCCGGCGGCGGACACCAAGCGGGTGGCGGTCATCGGCGGCGGCCCGGCCGGGCTCGAGGCGGCGCGGGTGGCGGCCGAGCGCGGCCACTGGGTAACCCTCTATGAGCGTGATACGGTGCTCGGCGGTCAGTTCATGCTGCGCGCCTCGATGCGCACCTGGGCCGAGTTCCAGGGGGTCATCGACTGGCGCCGGGATCAGCTCGAAAAGCTCCAGGTGCGGGTCGAACTGGGCCGCACCATCAACAACGACGACATCGCCGGGTTGGATGCCGACAGCATTGTCCTGGCCACCGGGGCCGAGCCCCTAACGGTCGATGTGCCGGGCGCTGCCGACTCCGATGTCGAGGTGCTGAGCCCCCACGAGGTGGTCCGCGACGGCCGGCTCGAGGCGCGGGTCGCGGTGGTCTGGGACCATGCCGGCGGGGTCATTGGCCTGGGCGCCGCCGAGGCGCTGATCGAAGCCGGATGCCGGGTCCATGTGGTGACTCCTGCATTTGCTGTTGCCGAGGACATCGATGTGGTCCTGCGGGTGCCGCTCTACCACCGGCTGATGGAGGCGGGCACCGGCTTCCTGCCCAACACCGAGGTCACCAGCCTTGATGGCCGCGACGTGGTGCTGCAAAACGTCTACAGCGGCGATGAGAGCCGTATCGGCGATGTCGATCTGCTCATTGCGTGGCGCGGCAACCAGGCGGTGGACGGTCTGCGCCAGGCCATCGAGGACGCCGGCATGGAACTTCACGTGGTCGGCGACAGCCTGGCCCCGCGCCTCGCCGATATCGCCATTGCCGAAGGCGCCCTAGCCGCGCGTAGGATATGAATCCAGCAAGGAAAATATAGCATGAGAGCATTGGTACAACGGGTCAGCGAGGCCGGCGTGTCGGTCGGCGGTGAGGAAATCGCCGCCATTGAGGGCGGCCTGCTGGTGCTGGTCGGGGTCGAGCAGGGCGACGGCCATGAGCAGGTCGAGTTTCTCGCCCGCAAGATCGCCAACCTGCGGGTCTTCGAGGATGACGACGGCAAGATGAATTTGTCGGTGGTCGATACGGGCGGCAGCGTGCTGGCGGTCAGCCAGTTCACGCTCTGCGCCGATGTCTCCCGGGGCAACCGGCCGGGCTTTTCCTATGCCGCACCGCCGGACGTGGCCGAACCCCTGGTGGCGAAATTCGCCGAGGCCGTTGCCGGCCATGGGGTGCCGGTCCAGACCGGTCAGTTCCAGGCCCATATGGCAGTGCGCCTGGTCAACGACGGCCCGGTGACCATATGGTACGACACCAATGGCAAGTGACATCATCTTTGATCCCGCCGAAATCAGACGCCAGTGCCGCGCCGGCAGCTTCAGCGGCTATACCGCCGGCCATGCGCCGGGCCGGGTGCAGGCCAATCTGATGATCGTGCCCCAGGCCCAGGCCTATGACTTCGCGGTGTTCTGCCAGCGCAACCCCAAGCCCTGCCCGGTGCTCGACATCACCGATCCCGGCGACCCGGAGCCTCGGGCCATCGCCCCCGGCGCCGATATTCGCTACGATCTACCGCGCTACCGGGTGTTCCGCCACGGCGAACTGGTCGACGAGCCGACCGACATCACGGATTTATGGCGCGACGATCTGGTGGGCTTCCTGATCGGCTGTTCCTATACTTTCGAGGACGCCATGGTCGCCGCCGGCCTGCCGATCCGCCATGTGGAGGAGGGGGTCAACACGGCCATGTACCGCACCGGTCGCGACTGCGCCGTCTCCGGTGGATTCAAAGGTCCCATGGTGGTTTCCATGCGCCCGATGACGCCCGAGCAGGCGGCCAAGGCGGTCGAGGTCACCCGGCCCTATGTGCGGGCCCACGGCGCCCCGGTCCACGTGGGCGACCCGGCGGCGCTGGGCATCAAAGACATCGATAACCCGGACTACGGCGACGCGGTCACCATCAAGCCCGGCGAGGTGCCGGTTTTCTGGGCCTGCGGCGTGACGCCGCAGACCGTGGTGCTCAACGCCAAACCGGAAATTGCCATCTCCCACGCGCCGGGCCACATGTTCGTCGCCGACATCGAAAGCACGTCGTTGCTCGATTAGGGTGTCTGGACTCGGGAACCAATCCGACATCGATCATTGGCTCGACGGCGGGCCCATCAATGGAAATTTATGCCGCCATCCACGACGATGCTCTGTCCGGTCACCGTGGATGTATTGCAGAGATAAACGACCTGTCCGGCAACGTCGTCGATTGACGTCGTGACATTAAGAGCCGCCCGGTTACGCCAGCCTTCCACGAGTTCTTCCGGTCCCCCGCTGCCAAGTCCGGTATCGACCATCAAACCGGGTGAAACGCAGTTTACCGCAACGTCCGGCGCTAGAGACGCGGCCAGGAAGCGGGTCAGTGGTACGATGGCCGCCTTGCTTGGCGCGAAGGGTCGATCTGCATACCAGTCACCGTGACCAAGGGTAGACCCGATATTGACCACTTTGCCCCAAGCCGAGGACCGGAGATGAGGCGCGGCGGCTCGCGTAACGAGATAAGGGCCGCGAAGATTCACAGCCATCATCTCGTCCCAGATTTCAGGGGTGAAGGCCTCAAGATCACCCAACGGGATGGTATGCCCGCCGGACGCCATCGCCGCATTGTTGACCAAAATGTCCAATCCGCCCAATTGTCCGGTGACTTGCGCAATTGCTGCATCGATGGAGTCGGGGCTTGTCTGGTCAAGACGAACGGTTATCGATCTTCGGCCAAGAGCCTCCATGCTGTCACGGACTGCTTCGGCGCGCTCCGCTCCATGAAGAAATCCGACCGCGACATCGACGCCTTCAGCCGCAAGAGCGGAACAGATACGTTCTCCGAGACCACCACTTCCGCCGGTCACCAGCGCGACTGCACTAGATAGGCTCATTGCTGTCTCCCGCATTCGATTGCGCCGCGTTCAACCTAACTCGGCCTGTCTTGATTGTCACTGACAGGCCCGGCGAGGTGCCGGTGTTCTGGGCCTGCGGCGTGCCCCCCGGCCATGTGTTCGTCGCCGATGTCGAAAGCACGTCGCTGCTCGATTAGGTCAGGGTCGCGCCACGGCCTCATCCGGCGCCACGAGGCCCGACAGGTAGGCGATGAACAGAGAAAACAGCTCTGACTGGGATGAAATTCCCAGCTTTGCGTAGATGTTCTTGCGGTGAATCTTGACCGTGCCGGTGGTGATTTTGA
>JAYGEF010000286.1:0-4807 GCA_046582535.1 Alphaproteobacteria bacterium | reverse complement strand
GAAATCACCGCCGGACGGCTTCAGGACTTCCTATCGACGCCGCCATGGCACTGCCAATCGTAACAAGCGGCTCCTACTCGGCGGCCACCGCCGGCAATTCGCCCAGCGCTTCCCGCATAGCCGGAGGTCTGTGGTATTATTTTCGACCATGTCGTATGGCATCTCTGAAGGAGCATTACTATGATCTATGATTCAGTTATCGATGCCATCGGCAACACGCCTATCGTGCGGCTCAACAAGGTCGCGGCCGACACTAAGGCCAATGTTTACGCCAAGTTGGAGTTCACCAATCCCGGCGGCTCGGTCAAGGACCGCATCGGCTGGTATCTGATCGAGGATGCCGAGCAGCGCGGTACTCTGAAGCCCGGCGGCACCATTATCGAAGGCACCAGCGGCAATACCGGCGTCGGCCTGGCCATCGCCGCCGCCATCAAGGGCTATGAGTGCATCTTCATCCTGCCGGACAAGATGTCCCAGGAAAAAATCAAACATCTGCGGGCCTTCGGCGCCCAGGTCATCGTCACCCCGACGGCGGTCGAGCCCGACGATCCGCGCAGTTACTACTCAGTGTCGCGGCGCATGGCCGTGGAGACGCCCAATTCCCTGTACATCGACCAGTACAACAATCTCGCCAATCGCCAGTACCACTATGAATACACCGGCCCGGAGATCCTTCGGCAGATGCCTGATATCGACGTCTTCGTGGCCGGCATCGGCACCGGCGGAACCATCACGGGCACCGGCAAATACTTGAAGGAAAACAAGCCCGGCGTGGAGATTATCGCGGTCGACCCTATCGGCTCGATTGTCTACGACACCTTCAAATACGGCGCGCCGAAGACGGGCGCCGAAATGTATCTGATCGAAGGCATCGGCGAGGATTTCATACCCGGCAATTACGACTTCGACCAGATCGACGACATGGTCCAGGTGGCGGACAAGGAATCGTTCCTCATGACCCGCAAGCTGCTGACCAGCGAGGGCATCTATTCCGGCGTCTCCTCGGGCAGCGCCTTCGTTGGCGCCATGCGCTGGCTCGAACAGCAGGGCGACCGCATAAACGGCAAGAACGTGCTGATTATTTTCCCCGACAGCGGCGGCCGCTATACCTCCAAGGTCTACGACGATGACTGGATGCGCGAAGCGGGTTTCCTTGAATCTAAGGTCGGCACGGTCAAGGACCTCATGAAGCATCTCGACATGCAGCCCGGCCACATTGTCATGGCCAAGCCCACGGATGCGATCTCGGCGATCATCGGACAGCTTAGCGATGCCGACATCAGCCAGATACCGGTGACCGACGAGAACGGCTGGATCAAGGGCATCGTGCGCGAAAGCACAATTCTGAAGGCGATCTTCAATTCTCAGGTCAACGTCACCGACAGCGTCGACAGTCTGGTCGATACCTCGATCGAGTTCGTCACGCCGGGCCACTCTATCGACCGGATATCCAAGCTGGTGACCGAAGGCAAGGTGCCGCTGATCACCGACCCGGACGACGGCGACAACCTGCTCGGCATCATCACGGATATTGACTTGCTGAACTACCTGGGCAGCCGCAACGCCTCCTAGTGGATTAAATCTAACGAATGGTGCCCCTACGATCCCCCCTCACGGTTTCTCGGTAGGAGAGCGCCCGCCGGCGATGCTTTGGCATCGTCAAGGATGCTCGACGCCTCGAGAAGCCGCGAGTGGGGACCCGAAGGGCGGCGTCCCAAGCCCACCGGACGCGTTGCCCAATGCTTGTGATGCTCCAGCATCACGGCGCATCGGGCGCCTTTCCGGGCGGACTTATGACGCCGTCGTAGGGGTACCATTCGTTAGATTCTATCCACTAGCCACTCCGGATGTCGCGGGCATGATAGCCCTGCATGTAGAGTAGGGCAGTCAGGTCGCCGTGATTGATCCGGACTCGGGCGACCCGGGCGACGACGGGCTCGGCGTGAAAGGCAACGCCCATGCCGGCGGCTTCCAGCATGTCGATGTCGTTGGCGCCGTCGCCCACGGCCATGGCCTGATCACGATTGATCTTCAATTCCCGGCACAAGGCATCCAGTCGCGCGAGCTTGCCCGCCCGGTCGATTATCGGCAACTCGAGGGTGCCGGTGAGATGATGGGCCGCGACCTCAAGCCGGTTGGCGTAATGAGAATCAAATCCGAGGGCGGTTCGCACGCCAGCGCTGAAGGCCGTAAAGCCGCCCGACACCAGCGCCGTGTGAGCGCCATGGGCGGTCATGGTGGCGATCAGCGCGCGGGCGCCGGGCATGGCGGTCATGGTTTCGAAGGCGCGCTCCAGCGCCGCCACGGGCAGGCCGGCGAGCATGGCGACCCGCTCTTTCAGTGATGTGGCGAACTCGATTTCGCCGGCCATGGTGCGGGCGGTGATGGCCGCCACCCGGGCGCCGACCCCGGCGGCCTCGGCGACCTCGTCGATGAACTCGTTGGTGACGACGGTTGATTCCATATCGGAGACCAGCAGCAATTTTCGCCGCCCCTCCACGGCCTGGGTGACCACGTCGATCCGGGCGCCGCTAAGCTGTGCTTCCACCGCCGCCTGGACATCGCCGCCGGTGAATTCCACATCGCAGGCGATGGCGGGGGCGAGCCAGCGGGTATTGTCGCTGACCGTGGCGCCGGCCGTGGCCAACGCCTCGCGCGCGCCGGCGATCGTGCTATCGTCGAGGTTCCGCGCAAGGGGATTGGCGATGAGTGTGAGGACATTTGACATGGCCGGAAAATACGGGCGGTGCGCCGCCGGAGCAACCGTTCATGGCGGATAATCTCAGCAGCCCGATTGTGGTTGTCGCCGGCCCCACGGCCAGTGGCAAGTCGGCCCTCGCCCTGGATCTGGCCGAGGCGTTTGATGGTGTCGTCATCAATGCCGACAGCATGCAGGTCTATGACGGGCTTCGCATCCTGACCAACCGGCCGGACCGGGCTGACGAAACGCGGGCGCCTCATCGGCTTTTCGGCGTGGTGCCGGTAACCGAGGTTTGCTCGGCGGCGCGCTGGCGCCATATGGCCCTGGCCGAGATCGCTGCGGCGCGGGCGGGCGGCGCCTTGCCCATTATCACTGGCGGCAGCGGCCTTTATATTCGGGCGTTGCTCGAGGGGTTGTCGCCGGTGCCGGAAATCCCCGCCGAGGTCAGGGCAGCGGCCCGGGCCCGTCATGCGGAGATTGGCGGCCCTGCGTTTCACGATGAACTCGCCGCGCGCGACCCGGCGATGGCGGCGCGTCTCGCCCCCGGTGACAGCCAGCGGCTGATCCGGGCCTGGGAGGTGCTCGAGGCGACCGGCGATTCCCTGGCCGATTGGCAGCGCCAGCCGCCAACTGTTGGGACCATTGACGGTGGCGTTTACAGCGGGCCGGTCCTGATGCTGGCGCTGATGCCGCCCCGCGATGGCTTGTATGCCACCTGCGACGCCCGCTTTCTGGCGATGATCGAGGCCGGCGCCCTTGACGAGGCCAAAGCCCTCCATGCCCGCGACCTGGACCCGGCGCTGCCCGCCCTGAAGGCCCTTGGCGTCCCTGAACTGCGCCGTCATCTCAGCGGCGCGTGCAGTCTCCATGAGGCTATTGCTGCGGCGCAGCAAGCGACCCGCCGCTACGCCAAGCGTCAGCTTACCTGGCTGCGCCACCAGGCACCGGGCGCGGTGGTCTTCGAGAACGTATATTCGAGCCAGGCGGTTACGTGGGCAATCGAGGAAACCCGCCAGTTTCTGTTGACCGAACCATAGCGAGACACTAGGTTGCCATGCTTTCCCGGGCGCCTGGGGTTCAGGTGGTCCCGAGGAGTCGCGTCCGCACGCGGGCGTGGCGGGCTTAAGTGCAGCGCAACAGGCAAACGTCGGGAGGACGAAGACGTGGCGAGTAAGGAAATGACCGGCGCGGAAATATTACTGAAGGCTTTGGTCGATCAGGGTGTCGACACTGTATTCGGGTATCCTGGTGGCGCGGTCCTTCCCATCTATGACGCAATTTTCAAGCAGAATCAGTTGCGTCATATTCTGGTGCGTCACGAGGCCGCGGCCGTGCACGCGGCCGAAGGCTATGCCCGCTCCACCGGCAAGGTCGGTGTTGTGCTGGTGACCTCCGGTCCCGGCGCCACCAATTGCGTCACCGGCCTGACCGACGCCATGATGGACAGCATTCCGATCATCTGCCTGACCGGTCAGGTGCCGACCCATCTGATCGGCAACGATGCCTTCCAGGAAGCCGACACGGTCGGCATTACCCGGCCGTGCACCAAGCACAGTTATCTGGTGAAGGACGTCAACACCCTGGCGCGCTCGGTCCACGAGGCGTTCTACGTGGCCCGTAGCGGCCGGCCCGGCCCGGTGCTGATCGATATTCCCAAGGATGTCAGCGTCGCCACCGGCACCTATGAGGCCAACAGCAGTCGCGGCCACCGCTCCTACAATCCCGTGGTCAAGGGCGACCCGGCGCGTATCCAGGAAATGATCGAACTGCTGGCAAACGCCAAGCGGCCGATCATCTATGCCGGCGGCGGCGTCATCAACGCCGGCCCGGCGGCCTCGCAGCTGCTGGTCAATTTTGCCCGCCTGACCGGCGCTCCGGTGACTCTGACGCTTATGGGGTTGGGTTCGTTTCCCGCCTCAGACAAGCAGTTCCTCGGCATGCTGGGCATGCACGGCACCTATGAGGCCAACATGGCCATGGCCGAATGCGACGTCATGGTGGCTATCGGTTCGCGCTTCGACGACCGCATCACCGGCCGCGTCGATGCGTTTTCCCCGGACTCGAAGAAAGTCCACATCGATATCGACCCGTCGTCCATGAACAAGA
>JAYGEF010000259.1:0-11996 GCA_046582535.1 Alphaproteobacteria bacterium | reverse complement strand
AACGCCGGGAGATCGAACGCGATGGCCTCATCACCATCGGCGATATCGGGTACCTGGACGAGGATGGCTATCTGTTCCTCTGCGACCGGGTCAGTGACATGGTGATTTCCGGCGGCGTTAATATCTACCCGGCCGAGATCGAAGGGGTGCTTATCAACATGCCCGGCGTCCGCGACTGCGCCGTGTTCGGCATTCCCGACGAAGAATACGGCGAAGCGCTCTGCGCCTATGTGGAGCCCTTGATCGGTGCATCCCTCGATGTGGATGGCGTGCGCGCCTACCTCAAGGAGCACATCGCCAACTACAAAGTGCCCAAGGTGGTGGAGTTTCAGGCCGACCTGCCCCGCGAGGACACCGGAAAAATCTTCAAACGCCGCCTTCGCGAGCCCTATTGGCAGGGCGCCGGCCGCAAAATTTGAGCTGACTGATGAAAATTGACTCCCGGATGAACGACGGTCTCGACGGCGCCGGGGCCCAGGCCGCCTTCCTTGAGGACTGCGGCTTCGACGGCATCATGACCGCCGAGACCACCAATGATCCGTTCCTGCCCCTGACCCTGGCCGCCGAGCACACCAGCCGAACCGAACTGATTACCGCCATCGCCGTGGCCTTCGCCCGCAATCCCATGTCCCTGGCCCATCTCGGCCACGACCTCAATGCCTTCTCCAAAGGACGCTTCGTGCTGGGCCTCGGGTCGCAGATCCGGCCCCATATTCAGCGGCGATTCTCCATGACCTGGTCGCGCCCCGCGGCGCGCATGAAGGAAATGGTTCAGGCGCTGCACGCAATCTGGGATTGCTGGTATGACGGTAAGCCCCTGGATTTTCGCGGCGAATTCTACACCCATACCTTGATGACCCCGGCCTTCTCGCCGGACAACATCCGCTATGGCCGGCCGAAAACCATGCTCGCCGCGGTCGGCCCGCGCATGACCGAAGCGGCGGCGGCGGTGACCGACGGCATCATCCTCCACCCCTTCACCACCGAGCGTTATATCCGCGAATTCACCTTGCCCATTATCGAGGAAACCCTGAACAAAGAGGGCCGGGCGCGCCGGGATTTCGAAATCGCCCACGCGCCATTCGTTGTCAGCGGCGCCAATGAAGAGGCCTTCAACGCGTCGCGTCAGGCGGTCCAGGGGCAGATCGCATTCTACGCCTCGACCCCCGCCTATAAAGGCGTGCTCGACATTCACGGCTGGGGCGACCTCCAGCCCGAACTCAACCGCCTGTCGAAACTCGGGCGCTGGGATGACATGGGCGCCCTGATCGATCCCGACATTCTGAAGGCCTTCGCCGTCATGGGCGAACCGGCCGACGTGGCGGCGCAAATCAAGGCCCGCTACGGCCCCCTGGTGGATCGTATGAGCGTCAGCCTGGGAGACGACAAAGCAACGGTGACAGCCCTTATACAGAACCTGAAAGCCGCGCCTTAAGTTTCGGCAATACCGTCTCGCCCACCGCCCGGATGGTCGCTTCTTCGGGGAAACGAAGCGAGAGCTGGGTGATTCCCCAGTCGGAGAAATTCAACAAACCCTCGACAAATTCATCCGGTGTGCCGGCGATGGCCGACTCGCGGGTAACGTCGTCGGGCAGTGAGTTCCGGGGCCAGACGAAGTACGACGAAAAACGGATCGAGCCCCAGGGGATTATCGCTAATCCAGACCTGGTCGAAGCCGGCTTCCTCGGCCGCCATGGCCAGCCTGATCTGCTCAAACGGCCACAGGATGTCGAGGACGACGCCAATTTGCATGGCTTATTGCTCCTCAATCTCGGGTTCAAGAGCGTCGGGTGCCCAGTGCATAATTTCGCAGTTATCCATATAGCGCCCGGTTAATCGCTGGAAGAACTCACCATGACCGACCACGGCCACCACGGGTTCGGGGCGCGACGATATCCACTGCGAGAACACCGCGACCCGATCCATAAAGACAGGCTCGGGTTCCACGGCGAAGCGGCCCTCACCGTTCTCCCCAAGATGCCACCAGCGATCCTCCAGGTGAGCAAAATCAAGAGACGGATACTCGTCCGACAACACCGCCGCTGTCCGGCCCACATCGCAGCTATGTTCCAGCCGCTCTATGTGAATATTTGAAACCACTATGGGCACGGCTGCGCCATGGAAAAGCCCGGTTGCGGTTTGCAGGGCGCGTGTCAGCGGCGACGCCACAACCAGATCCACACCCAGGTCCAGCGCCGCCTCACGTGCCCCGGCAATTTGGCCGGCGCCCCGTTGCGATAGGCGGGCATCGAAATGCATGGGGTCAACGCCTCTCGCCTCATAAGCCGCGTTGAAGGTCGATTGGCCATGTCTGATTAAATAAACGTCTTGAACCATGCCTGATGGTACTTCGCACCGCGGCGGAATCGAATCAGATTCTGGCGTAGTCTGTCGTTAATGATCGAGATTAATCGCCGGCATCTCCGAATAGCCCCATGGCAAAGGCCGCGTGGATCGCCAGCACACCGCCCCAGCCGACGCCGGGCCAGACAAACCATACGGTTTCCGGCGTGGCCGCAAGGTTAACCACCACCACGGCCGCCATGACAAGGAAATAGCCGATTATATGAAGCCCGAAGCCGCGAAGGCGGCGGCGCGCCGGGCTATCCGTGTCTTGGTCGCTCACCGGGTACGTCTCACAGCGGAATATTGCTGTGCTTCTTCCACGGGTTCTCCAGCGTCTTGTTCTTGAGCATGGCCAGGGCGCGGCAGATCCTCAGGCGCGTGTTGTGCGGCATGATGACGTCGTCGATGAAGCCCCGGTGGCCGGCGATGAACGGGTTGGCGAACTTGGCGCGGTATTCCTCGGTGCGTTGCTCGATCTTGGCCGCGTCACCGAGATCGGCTCGGAAGATGATCTCGACCGCGCCCTTGGGTCCCATGACGGCAATCTCGGCCGACGGCCAGGCGTAGTTGATGTCGCCTCGCAGATGCTTCGAGCTCATGACGTCGTAGGCGCCGCCATAAGCCTTGCGGGTAATCACCGTGACCTTGGGCACGGTGGCTTCGGCGAAGGCGAACAGCAGCTTGGCGCCGTGCTTGATGATGCCGCCATGCTCCTGGTCGGTGCCGGGCAGGAACCCGGGCACATCGACGAAGGTCACGATGGGAATGTTGAAGCAGTCGCAGAAGCGCACGAAACGCGCCGCCTTGCGCGACGATTCGATGTCCAGGCAACCGGCCAGCACCATGGGTTGGTTGGCCACAATGCCCACGGTGGAACCGTCCATGCGGCCCATACCGACGATGATGTTCTTGGCGAAGTCGGGCTGGATTTCAAAGAAGTCGCCCTCATCGACCACCTTGGTGATGAGTTCCTTCATGTCGTAGGGCTGATTGGGATTGATCGGTATCAGGGTATCAAGGGAGTCCTCGACCCGGCTCGCCACATCGCTGGTCGGCCTGGCGGGTGGTGACTCCCGGTTGGACGACGGCAGGAAGTCGACGAAGCGCCGGGTCATGGCCATGGCCTCAACGTCGTTTTCGAAGGCCCGGTCGGCGACGCCCGACTTGGTGGTGTGGGTTACCGCGCCGCCGAGTTCCTCGTGGGTGACTTCCTCGTGGGTCACGGTCTTGACCACGTCGGGGCCGGTGACAAACATGTAGGACGAATCCGCGACCATGAAAATGAAGTCGGTCATGGCCGGCGAATAGACCGCGCCGCCGGCGCAAGGTCCCATGATCACGGAAATCTGCGGCACCACGCCGGACGCCAGCACGTTGCGTTGGAAGACCTCGGCATAGCCGGCCAGACTGTCGATGCCTTCCTGAATGCGGGCGCCACCGGAATCGTTGATGCCGATAACCGGAGCGCCGACCTTGAGAGCGTGATCCATGATCTTGCAGATCTTGCCGGCATGAGCCTCGCTCAACGAGCCGCCGAAGACCGTGAAGTCCTGACTGAAAATGAACACCAGGCGGCCGTTGATATGGCCATGGCCGGTGACCACGCCATCGCCGGGAATACGCTGGGCGTCCATGCCGAAGTCCGTGGCGCTGTGCTCGACGAACATGTCGAACTCTTCGAACGAGCCTTCATCGAGCAACAGATCGATGCGTTCCCGGGCGGTCAGTTTGCCCTTGGCGTGCTGGGTGTCGATGCGGCGCTGGCCACCGCCGAGGCGGGTCGCGGCACGCTTCTTTTCCAGTTCCTCGATGATCTCTCGCATCACGTCCCCCTAATGACCACCTCGGCCACAGCCGATACTAACATCCCCGCTCACTGGCTGCACAATTCGAGGAAACGCGCGGCGGCGGCGATCTCGACCCGCAGTTTCTCACCTTGCGACTCGGTTTCCGGATCAAGCCCCCAGCGTTCCGCCTGAAACGCCTCGTCCAGACGACACAGACGCCAGGCCTCGCCGGCGTCGATGCGGCCATCGGCCAGGGCCAAGCCGATGACAAGCGAGCCGGACGCGGCGGTAACCGTATGGAGCGCCGCCAGGGGCAGGGTATCAAACTCGGCCACCAGCGCCCGCATCGTCGCCAAGCCGGCCTCGGGTTGTTCAATGGCGATCAATCCCTCGGTTGTGGCCAGCCTGGCGCCGTAGCTTTCGGCCAGCCAGTCGAGCAAGGGTTGCCAGCCCGCGACCTGGGACGCGGCTAGGTCCGCCGGTTCGGCCGCCCGATAACACAGCAGGTCGGTGGCGCCATAGGCGGCGGTTTCGGCGATCACGGGCTCGCGGTGGTCGGCCACCCGGTCAATGGCGGTGGTCGCCAGCCGGGTCAGAGGCATGGTGTCGGGCTCGACGGTCTCAACCTGGGCGGCCCACTCGGCGGCCACCGCCTCGGCCAGGGCGGCGTTGGGCACGACCAGCGGCCGACGAGCCGGCGTCTTGATCACGCGGCCGTCCAGTTCGACGCCGTAACCGCCCCCGCCCGTGCCGACGGCGGCATGGCCGTAGAACCGCTTCATAGGGCGGCGATGGCGCCCGACAGGGCGTCGAAGCTGTCGATGATGGTCTGTGCGCCGGTGTCCCGCAGCTCTTCGACCTCGTGATAGCCCCAGGCGACGCCAATCGCTTTGGCCCCGGCATTCACCGCCATCTCCATGTCAAAGGTGGTATCGCCGATGACCACGGTCTCCGCCGCCGTGGCGCCGGCTTCGGTCATGGCGTTGTCGACCATGCCGGGATGGGGCTTGCTCGGCGCGTCGTCGGCGGTCTGCAGGGTGACGAAGTGGCTGGTCAGGTCGAACCGCTCCAGGGTCAGACGCAATCCGCGCTGCGATTTGCCGGTGGCGACGCCCAGCAGATAGCCGGCCTCATGGAGGGCGACGATGGCCTCGGCGGCGCCGGGAAACAGCGGCTCTTCATGGTCGGGCTGGCCGCGCAACGCACGGAACGCCTGGCTGTAGTCCTCCACCAGGGAGGTGCGCGCGGCGAAACTGCCGCGGGGATGAAGCTCGGCCATGGCGACGCTCGGCGACAGGCCGACGGTGCGGCGCAAGATGCGCGCGTCGGGCACCGCCAGATCATTCCGCGAAAACGCCGTTCCCATGGCCGCGACGATGTTGTGCTGACTGTCGACCAGAGTGCCGTCGCAATCGAATACCACTAACCGAATCACAGGCCTTCCTCGTCGAATGGATCACTGGTGTCGTTGGCGTTGAAGCCGAACAGCCGCCAGGTCTCGCGCATGTGGCTAGGCAGCGGCGCGATGACGCTGATCATGCCGCCGCCGCGCTTGGGAATTTCGATGCCGCGGGCGTGGAGATGCAGGGCCTTGGCCGGAACACCGGACAGAAACGCGCCGGCGCCGCCGTATTTGCCGTCGCCGAGGATCGGCGTGCCGATGGCGGCGCAATGAACCCGAAGCTGGTGGGTGCGACCGGTGAGCGGCCGCAGCGCCAGCCAGGCGGCCTGTCGGCCGATCCGGTCGATGACCGCGAAATCGGTCACCGCCTGTTGCCCGCCGCCGTCCTCTTCCATGCGCTCGCCCCGGGCGCCGGCCTTCTTGGTCATGGCCAGGTCGATACGGCCCTGGTCGCGCTCGGGCTCGCCGACCACCAGGGCCCAGTACAGCTTGGTCATCTGGCGGCCCCGAAACGCCTTGCCCAGTCGGTCGGCGGCACTGACCGTGCGAGCCAGTACCAACACCCCCGAGGTATCTTTATCCAGGCGGTGAACCAGGCGCGGGCGCTCGCCCTTCTTGTCGGAAAGAGCATCGAGCATGCCGTCGATATGGCGCGTAGACTTGCTGCCGCCCTGCACCGCCAGGCCCGCCGGCTTGTCGATGACGATGATCTCCTTGTCCTCGAACAGCACGCTGGCACGCAGTTCCTTGGCGTCATGGTCACTGACTTTAGGGCGCTGCTTGGGCTTCGGCGTCGTAGAGGAATCGCCGAGCGGCGGTATGCGGATGGCCTGACCCGGCTTGAGCCGCTCACCGGCCTTGACCCGGCTGCCGTCGACCCGCACCTGGCCGGTACGCAGGAGCTTTTCCAGGCGGCCATGGCTGAGCGCCGGATAATGACGCTTGAACCAGCGGTCGAGGCGGATGTCGGCCTCGTCGCGAATGACTTCACGAGTTTCTACAACAGCCATTACACCGCCAACCGCACGAGAGCCATGCCGGCCACCAAGCCGGCCAGCGCCAACACCACCGATCCGACCACGTAAAGCGCCGTCCCCACCATGTCACCGCGATGAAACAGCACCACGGCATCCAGCGAATAGGTGGAAAAGGTGGTGAAACTGCCGAGGATGCCGATCACCATAAAGGCCCGCAGGTCGCCGCCGATGTTCCATACCAGGGCCATCATTTCGACCAGGGCGCCGAAGATGAGCGACCCCAGCACATTGACCGCCATGGTGCCGTAGGGATAGCCGGGGCCAAGCCACATGCCGACGCCCGCCATCATGAGATACCGCGACACCGCGCCGAGGGCGCCGCCGGCGGCAATCGCCAGAACCGTACTCACCCGCTCTCTCCCTCGCCGCGCCGGTCGCGAAGTTTTTGCCAGTAGGCAAGACGCTTGCTCACGTCGCGCTCGAAGCCGCGCTCGGTGGGACGGTAATAGGTCTGGCGGCGCATGTCGTCGGGGAAATAGTCCTGGCCGGAAAAGCCGTCCTCGGCGTCGTGGTCGCATTGATAACCGGCGCCGTAACCGAGTTCCTTCATAAGGCCCGTGGGCGCGTTGAGAATGTGTTTCGGCGGCATCAGCGAGCCGGTGCTCTTGGCATTGCGGCTGGCCGCAGCGAAGGCCTTGTAGGCGGCATTGGATTTCGGCGCGGTGGCCAGGTAGATGACGCATTGGGCCAGGGCCAGATCGCCTTCGGGACTGCCGACGAATTCGTAGGCCTGTTTGGCCGCCAAGGCCTGCACCAAAGCCTCTGGGTCGGCCAAACCGATGTCCTCGGAGGCAAAGCGCACCAGGCGGCGCATGATGTAAAGCGGCGCCTCGCCGCCGGCCAGCATGCGCGCCAGCCAGTAGAGGGCGGCGTCGCAGTCGGAGCCCCGCAGAGACTTATGCAACGCCGAGATCAGGTTGTAGTGGCCTTCCTGGGCCTTGTCGTAGAGCGGCGCCCGCTGCTGTACGGCCTTGCCCAACCCCGCCCGATCAAGCATGGCGTCGGGCCCCAGGGTGAACAGCTCCTGGGCCAGATTGAGAAGATAGCGGCCGTCGCCATCGGCCATTTCGCAGACCGCCGTGCGGGCGCTGTCGTCCAACGGCAGGGTGCGCCCCTCTTCCCGCTCGGCCCGGGCCAGCATGGTCAGCAGGGCGTCATCGTCGAGCCGATTCAGCACCAGGACCTGGCAACGGGACAACAGCGGCGCGATAACTTCGAAGGAGGGATTTTCCGTGGTGGCGCCGACCAGGATGACCGTACCGTCTTCCACAAAAGGCAGCAGGCCGTCCTGTTGCGCCCGGTTGAAGCGGTGAATTTCATCGATGAACAGCACTGTGCCCTGACCGGCCTCACGGCGCTCCCGGGCGCGGGCGAAGACCTTGCGCAGGTCGGCGACACCGGAAAACACCGCCGACATGGGCTCGAAGACATGATCCGTATGATCGGCGATCAGCCGGGCGATCGTGGTCTTGCCACAGCCCGGCGGGCCCCACAGCAAGGTCGAGGACAGCCGGCGCTCGGCCAGGGCTCTGCCCAGGGGCGCGTTACTTGTCAGAAGATGGTCCTGACCGACGACCTCGGTCAGGTTTTGCGGACGCAGGCGGTCGGCGAGTGGCCGTGGCGCCTGGGATTCAAAGAGCGTGGACATAGGCGCCGCGCCCCTTCAGGACCAGCGCCCCGGGGCGTCGCCCGTGGCTAGTCCTCGGTCTCGTCGTCACTCGCGACCGGCCCTGAATCCAGGCCCTTGGCGTCGGGGTCACGATCGACCAGCTCGATTACCGCCAGGGGCGCCGCATCGCCATAGCGGAAGCCGGCCCGCAACACCCGGGTATAACCACCGGCGCGCTCGGCGTAGCGGGGTCCCAGAGTGGCAAACAGCTTGCCCGTGACGGTCTCGTCACGCAGCATCGACAAAGCCTGGCGCCGGGCGTGAAGATCGCCGCGCTTGCCCAGGGTAATGAGCTTGTCGACGACCGGGCTCAGTTCCTTGGCCTTGGGCAGGGTGGTGGTGATTTGCTCGTGCTTGAGCAAGGCAACCGCCATGTTCGAAAACATGGCCTTGCGATGGCTCGAGGTGCGGTTGAGCTTTCGGCCGCTCATTCCGTGACGCATGACGCTTGTCCTTTAGTCTGACCAGTCGATCCGGTAACAAAGCCGGTTCGGCTAGTAGGGTTCCTCGAGCCGCTTGGCGAGCTCTTCGACATTCTCGGGCGGCCAGTTGGTGATTTCCATGCCGAGGGTGAGGTCCATGTGAGTCAGGACCTCTTTGATCTCGTTCAGGGACTTCCGGCCGAAGTTGGGGGTACGCAGCATTTCCTGCTCGGTTTTCTGCACCAGATCGCCGATGTAGACGATGTTGTCGTTCTTGAGGCAGTTGGCCGAACGCACGGAGAGCTCAAGCTCGTCGACCTTGCGCAACAGGTGGGGATTGAACGCCGGCTCGGGCGTATCCGCCGGCACGCGGGCGGCGTGGGGCTCTTCGAAGTTGACGAACAGCTGAAGCTGGTCCTGAAGAATACGCGCCGCCAAAGCGACCGCGTCCTCGGGCGTCATCGCGCCGTTGGTCTCGACCTTCATGGAAAGCTTGTCGTAGTCGGTGACCTGGCCAACGCGGGTATTGTCGACCTTGTAGGAAACCTTGCTCACCGGGCTGAACAGGGCGTCCACGGGGATCAGTCCGATGGGCGCGTCTTCGGCCCGGCTCAGGGACGCCGGCACATATCCCTTGCCGTTCTCCACGGTCATCTCCATGGAGAGCTTGGCGCCCTTGTCGAGGGTGCAAATGTGATGGTCGGGATCAAGCACTTCGATGTCGGCGCCGGTATCGATGGACGACGCCGTGACTTCGCCCGGGCCGGACGCCTTGAGGGTGATACGCCGGGGGCCCTCGCTGTGCATGCGAAGCGCCACGGCCTTGATGTTGAGCACCAGGTCGGTCACATCCTCGCGCACACCGGGGACCGACGAGAACTCGTGCAGCACGCCTTCGACCTGCACCGATGTGATGGCCGCGCCTTGAAGCGACGACAGCAGAATACGCCGCAGCGCATTGCCAAGTGTCAGCCCGAAGCCACGCTCAAGCGGCTCGGCGACGATAGTTGCGCTGCGCAGCGCATCGGTGCCGGCATCGATGTCGAGCTTGGTCGGCTTGATAAGCTCTTTCCAATTATTCTGAATCACGTATTTGACCCCACGATCAATGGCGGAGCAGTCCCCGCCGTGAATGGATTTTTCCTCGCCTCCGGCCCTGCCCCGCCGTAGCGAGGCGACAAGCCGAAGTTAGACGCCTAGACTAGACGCGACGCCGTTTCGGCGGCCGGCAACCGTTATGCGGAATTTTGCTCACATCACGAATGGTCGTGATGACAAAGCCCACTGCCTGCAATGCACGCAACGCCGACTCTCGCCCTGAACCCGGACCCTTGACCTGTACATCAAGTGTTTTCATGCCGTGATCCTGAGCTTTACGCCCGGCGCTTTCGCTCGCCATCTGCGCGGCATAGGGTGTCGACTTACGCGATCCCTTGAAGCCCTGCCCACCGGCCGACGCCCAGGCAATGGTGTTACCCTGAGCATCGGTGATGGTGATGATGGTGTTGTTGAACGTGGCACTCACGTGGGCTACGCCCGCTGAAATATTTTTACGTTCGCGGCGTTTTACCCGCGCTCCGGTTTCCTTGGCCATATCGGACCCCTATTTCTTCCTGCCGGCGATCGGCCGCGACGGACCTTTTCGGGTACGCGCATTGTTGTGGGTGTTCTGACCCCGCACCGGCAATCCACGACGGTGGCGCAGTCCGCGATAACAACCCATGTCCATCAAACGCTTGATATTCATGGCGACGGTGCGCCGAAGATCACCCTCAACCATGTAATCGGCGTCAATGGCCTCGCGGATCTGAATGACCTCGGTCTCGGCCAGGTCGTTGACCCGGCGTTCGGGCGGCAGGTTAATCTTGGCGCAGATTTCGCGGGCCTTGGTGCGGCCGATCCCATGGATATAGGTCAACGCAATGTCGACGCGCTTGTTGGTCGGTATATTGACACCGGCAATACGGGCCACGGCTAATTCTCCTTATTCACGACAGGCCGCGCCGAAATACCGGGCACGACCATCTCGCGCAACATATGCTGGGAACGGAGCGCGATTATAGGTACCTGTTCCATCTAGTCAATCGCCTCCGCCGAGATTGGCGTCCTGTGAAACGCCAGAACTGATAACCGCCATGATCTGGCGGGTTACATCGTCGATTTCGGCCATACCGTCGACCGTAACAAGCGCCCCACGGGCCTTGTAGTACGGCAGTAATGGCGCGGTCTCGGTATTATAAGCATCGAGACGAACGGTCATGGCCTCGGCGGTATCATCGGGCCGCCGCGTGAACTCTGTGCCACCGCAACTGTCGCAAACACCATCGACCTCGGGCCGGTTGAATTTGTCATGGTAAGCGGCGCCGCAGTTGGGGCAGGAAAACCGGCCGCCAATGCGTCCAATGAGCTGGGCTTCATCGACTTCGATCTGGACCACGAAGTCGATCTTGAGCCCGGCGTCGGCGAGCACCTCGTCGAGCGCCTCGGCCTGGGCCTGGGTGCGCGGAAAACCATCGAGAAGGAAGCCGTTGGCACAGTCGGGCATGGTAAAACGCTCGGCCACGATGCCGACAACGATATCGTCCGATACCAGCTTGCCTTCGGCCATCACTGCCTCGGCCTTGCGGCCGATGTCACTACCGGCGGCAATGGCGGCGCGCAGCATGTCACCGGTGGATAGCTGCACGATACCCTCGGACCGAACGATGCGTTGGGCCTGGGTGCCTTTGCCAGCGCCTGGTGGGCCGAGAAGAATCATATTCATCCCCGCCTCCCGCGCAACTTCGATTTCTTGATCAGGCCTTCGTATTGATGCGCCAGCAAATGAGAATGAATTTGCGCCACCGTATCCATGGTGACGGTGATGACAATCAGCAACGAAGTGCCACCGAAATAGAACGGCAAGGCGTACTGCGAGGTGAGGATCTCAGGCAGTAAACAGACTGCCGCCAGATACATGGCGCCCACCACGGTCAAACGCGTCAGCACGTAATCGAGATATTCCGCGGTGTTCTTGCCCGGCCGAATTCCCGGTACGAAACCGCCATTCTTCTTGAGGTTGTCCGCCGTATCCGCCGGATTGAAGACCACGGACGTGTAGAAGAAGGCGACGAAGATGATGCCGCTCATGTAAAGCGCAATGAACAGCGGCTGGCCACGGCCGAGATAGGCGTTGACCAGCGACATCCACTCGGGGCCCTGACCGGCATTGAACCCGGCGACGGTAATGGGCAGCAGCAGGATCGAACTGGCAAAAATCGGCGGAATAACACCAGCGGTGTTCAGCTTGAGCGGCAGGTGCGAGCTCTCGCCGCCAAACATCCGCTGCCCGAC
>JAYGEF010000238.1:0-4030 GCA_046582535.1 Alphaproteobacteria bacterium | reverse complement strand
TGTTCGCCCGTTACTATGAGGCCGCCGAGGCCGCCCGCGACCTTGATGTGGGACTCAATGCCGGCCACGACCTGGATCTGGTCAACCTTGCCCGGTTTCAGCAGGCCATGCCCTGGCTTGCCGAGGTCTCCATCGGTCACGCGTTCACCGCCGACGCCCTGATTTATGGCTTTGCCGACACCGTAAGGCGATATCTCGCCGCTCTTGGCGCGGCATAATCAAAAACCCCGCTCCAAAGTTCGGAACGAGGCTGATTCAGTCCGCGCTGATTGATGGTCTAGGCGCTGTCGTCGGTCGGCGAATTGTCGATGCGTTTGCCGTCGAGATCCTGCTGCTGGCGCTTGGCCTCGTTTCGCGTCATCTCCCGCTCGATTTTGCCGCGCCCCGACTTGGCGCGATTCTCGGTCGCGCGAACCTCACGTTGCTCGCGTTCTTTGCGTTTGCGAAACTGGTTGAGATTGACAACGTCACCCATGATCAACCGCTACCTGGACCTCTATTTTCGCTCTATAGTGATGGTTAACGACAGGGATCAGCGTAGCGCAATCGTCGCTGTGCGCAATCTTTAACATCGGCGTAGTGGGTATCTCCGGCAGGCATCGGCCATGAAGACCTTCGCATATATCGTTTCGGCGCTTCTGACCCTGCTGATTCTGGTCGTGGTGATCACGCCTTTCTTCCTTGATCTCAATGACTACAAGGGCGACATCGCTACCGCGGTCAAGGACGCCACGGGGCGCGACCTGGCGATTGATGGTGATATTGCCGTTTCGCTGCTGCCGGTGCCCACGATCAAGGTCGCGGGCGTCCGATTCGCTAATCTCGAGGGCGCCACCGCGCCCGACATGGTACGGATCGGCGTGGTCGAGGCGAGTGTGGCGCTGATGCCGCTGTTCTCCGGCACCATCGAAGTCGGCAGCCTGGCTTTTATCGAACCGGTGGTCGAACTTGAAATCCTGGCCGATGGCCGCGCCAACTGGCAGCTGGCCATGGCGGGTACGGGTAGCGGGTCGGACGGACCGGCGCTGAGCATCGATCGTCTGACGGTCAAAGGCGCGACGCTGGTTTACCGGGACGGTATCGCCGGTACCGTGGAGCGGCTTGAGAACCTCAATCTCGAGGCGGCGGTGGATTCGATCAACGGGCCGTTCCGCGCCAAGGGGAGCGTGGTCGCCCGGTCCATACCCCTGACCTTTGAGGCGCGGATCGGTGACCTCGGTCGCCGCCCGGTTCCCCTGCGGGTGGATTTGACCCTGAACAATGGCGCTACCACCGTGGCGTTCAACGGGGCGGCGTCTTCGGTCAGTCCAGACGCCGAGCTGAGCGGCAAAATCAAGATTGCCGGCACCTCCCTGGCGGACCTGATTGGTGCCCTGTCCGGGGCTGCTGCGAACCCGCTTCTGGCCCAGGAATTTTTGCTCAACGGCAGTGTTGCCGCGTCGATCGTGACGGCGGCGATCAACGATATTGTGTTCGATATCGGCGGCATGCAGGGGACCGGTGCTGTCAACGCCCTGCTCGTCGGCGAGCCGCATGTCGATGTCGCCGTCGCCCTCAACCATGTGGATCTCGATCAACTGTTGGCGACGGCGACGGCGGCGGCACCGGCACGTGACGATGGCGGTGGATTTACGCTCCCGGGCGGCATTTATGCCACGCTCGATCTTCGTATCAACGCCGTGGTCTATAATCAGGCCGTGGTGCGTCAGGCACAGCTTGTCGCCGCCCTCGACCAGGGGGTGGTTACCCTGCAACAGGCGTCGGCTCTGCTGCCCGGCGGTTCCGACGTGACCATATTCGGCGTGCTCGATGCCCATGACGGCCGCCACCGCTTCAATGGTCAGGTCGAGGCCTCGGCGGATAATCTGCGCGCCGTGTTCGATTGGCTGGATGTGACCCCGGTCGGGGTGCCCGCCGACCGGTTGCGCAAACTCAGCCTGTCGACCACCGTCGAGATAACCCCGAGTCTGGTAAAGGTGTCGGCCATCGACCTGCGCGTTGATTCGTCGCGCCTGACCGGCGCCGCCAACATCGGCCTCGGACCGCGCCCGGCGTTCAATGCCATCGTGGCGCTGGATCAGATCAATCTGGACGCCTACCTGCCGGTGCCGTCCGGTGATCAGGAGAGCGCCGACGGTGATAGCCCTCTGGCTCTGCTCGGCGGTTTTGACGCCGAACTCAAGGCCACGGTCGGCAAGCTGGTCTACAACGGGCTACCGCTCAGCGACGTGACCCTCGACGCCGGCCTGCGCCGCGGCGTGCTAAGCATCCGGAGCCTGCGGGTCGCCGATCTGGCGGGGGCGGGGGCCAGTCTGGCCGGGACCATCGATTCAACCACGCCGGCATTCGATGTGACCTACAGCGTCGATGCCGCCGACGCTGCCCGGCTGTTCCAACTAGCCGATGTGGCGCCGCCCGGCGGCAATCTTGGCGGTGTGGTCATACGCGGCGCCGCCAAGGGCGATCTGGCGGCGGTGACCCTGGACACCACCGTGTCCCTGTCAGATGCCGAGGCGCGCTTTACCGGCACTCTCGACGGCCTCGCCGGCACGCCCCGGGTCGATGCCGAAATATCGCTCCACGCCGATAGCTTGGCGCTGCTCGCCCGGCGTTTTGGTACGACTCTTTCCGATACCGCCCACACGGCATTTGACGTGAGCGGCACGGTCAAGGGCGATGCTGCCGCCGCCACTGTCGCCCTGACCGTGGAGGCGCTGGGCGCGGATCTTCGCCTTGACGGCAGTCTGGCCAATCTGCTGGACGCACCGACCTATGATCTGGTGCTCAACCTCAATCATGGGGATTTCGTGGCCTTCGCTGAATCCCTCGGCGACGACATTCGCTTCGCGCGCCGCGACCGTGGCAAGGTGCAGGTAACCGCCAGGATTAGCGGCGACGCCACCCAGGCGCGAATCGCTGACATAAGGGCGGTGCTGGGGCCGTCACAACTCGCCGGCGTTGTCGCCTTGCGCTTCGATGGACCCAAGCCCAGCTTCGACGCGGATATCGCCGCTGGCGAGATTCATACGGATCTGTTCCACATGGTCGCCAAGACCGCTGCGGGCGATACCGCTGGTGCCGCCACAACGACCAGCGGCGGAAGCGGTACAACGGCCACCGGGCGGTGGTCGCGCCAGCCTATCGACTTTTCCGGCCTAAGCGCGGTCGACGGTAAGGCTCTGGTAAGCGCCAAGGCGCTGATCTTCCGTAAGTACCGCTTCGAGGCGGTCACCCTGCAACTGGCCCTGGCCGGCGGCGCTCTCGACATCGAGGATCTGTCGGGCCGTCTCTACGGGGCGCCAGTGAAGCTGCGGGCGCGCATAACCGATACGGCGCCGCCGACCGCGGCCCTGGCGCTTACCCTTCAGGGCGCTGATCTTGAGGCGTTGCTCAACGACGTTGCCGATGTGGATGCCGCCTCGGGCAAGCTTGACCTGACCGCCCAATTTCAGACCCGGGGCCGAAGCGAATTGGAACTGATCTCGGCCCTTGGCGGCAAGGGCACCATCGCGGTGCGCCAGGGTGTGGTCAAGGGTATCGATCTCGGCCGACTCAATGCTCAATTGGCCAATATCGACAACGAAATTGCCCTGGTCGGGCTGATTGGCGGCGCCCTGAGCGGCGGGGTAACGCCGATACACAGCCTCGACGGCACCTTCAACGCCAGCAACGGCGTGATCAAATCCAACGACATCCGCGCGGTGCTTGACGGCGGCGAGGGCACGGCGTTGGCGACGGTCGATCTGCCGCGCTGGCAGTTGGCCATGAATAGCGAGTTCCGTCTGACCGGCCATCCCAAGGCGCCGCCAGTCGGCCTGCTTCTCATGGGCCCCATCGACAACCCAAGCCGCGAAATTCGCGACCAAGCGCTCAAGGCCCACATCACCGAGAAAGTGTTCAGCACCGTGGCGCGCAAGGTGCTGGTGCCGGCCATCACCGGCGAGGGCGGACTCGTCGGTGGCTTGCTTGGCGCGGTCATTGGTACAGGGCAGGCCCAGGATGAGCCTGCCGAGGGCGACAAAATTCCGCC
>JAYGEF010000085.1:0-3743 GCA_046582535.1 Alphaproteobacteria bacterium | reverse complement strand
ATGCCCAAAGGAGTAGTTCAATGGCTGACGACGAACCCCAGCAACGCCGTGATCCGATAATTCGCACGCTGGCTCTGTTGGCCGACGCCAACCAGTCGGGCGACATTTTCGGCGGCTGGCTGTTGAGCCAAATGGACATCGCCAGCGGCATCACCGCGCACGAGCGGGCCCGTGGCCGGGTTGCCACGGTGGCCATCGAGGCCATGGAGTTCCATTTGCCGGTTTTTGTTGGCGATCTGATAAGTTGCTACACCGAGATTACCCGTGTCGGCACCACATCCATCACCATCCATGTCGTCACCGAGGCCCGGCGCCGCGACGGCGGCGAAACCATCAAGGTCACCGAAGGCACCTTCATCTTCGTGGCGCTCGACGGTGAAGGCCGACCACGGCCCGTTGATGGTTAGTGAATATGGGGGCCGCCATCGTCAATATTCGTTCACAGGGAATTTGAAATGAGTGCCGTTATTCAAAGTTTTTTGGCCGGTTTTCCGATCTTGGTGCTTCATGTCACCGTCACTTTCGCCATGTTGGCGGCGGCGGTTTTTATCTACATCAAGATCACGCCCTATGACGAGATCAAGTTGATTCGCGGCGGCAATACGGCGGTGGCGGTTTCGTTGTCAGGCGCCATTGTCGGTTTGGCGGTGCCCCTGGCCTTCAGCATGGCGAGCAGTATCAGTGTCTGGGAAGTGCTCATTTGGGGCCCGGTTATCCTGCTCCTGCAATTGATCGCCTTTCGCGTCACCGACATCGTCCTGAAGGACCTGCCGAAGCGGATTATGGATGGTGAAATGGGCTCCGCCATCCTGCTGGTCTCAATCAAGCTCGGCGCCGCGGCCATCAACGCCGCGGCCGTGACCGGCTGACGGCCGCAGCGTTCCGCCGCCATGCGCAAGTTCGATTGGATTGCCCTGCTCCTCGTCGTCATCGTCGCGATCGGCGGTAAGTTTCAGAGCGACAGCGGGTCGGTTCCCGAAAACCACTCTCAGCGGCGGCCGGATTCCGGTCTCTTCGAGCCGCAACACTGGGATGCGGAAACCGTGGCGTGGCTCGAGGAGGGGGCGCAGGAAAAGCGCTCCGAAACGGCTTTCGTCCTGACCATTCCGAAGGAAGGGACCATCAAGAACGACACCCGCAAGGGATCGTCCACAGGGTCGGCTGTTTCCATATCGTCCGACGGCTATTGGCTGACCGCCCGTCATGTGGTTGAGGGCTGCGATCAAACCTACCTTCGCTCCGGCGAACGCCGGGTCATCCGGATCGCCCGCATTGTCGTCCATCCCCGCGCCGACGTTGCCCTGCTGTTTACCGACGGTGCGCCCGAAGGGGTTCCCGTCGCCGCGTCGCTCGAAGCGATCGGTGATACCTTCAGCATCGGCTTTCCCAAGGGCGCCCCCGGCGCTGTCCACGGACGGTTTCTCGGCGAGATGACCATGCGCCACACTGGGTCGGGGTGGTACCGGGAACGGGTCTATGCCTGGAGCATCCTCTCCGAGATTCCGCGGCGGTTCGCGTCGCTCGGCGGTTTGAGTGGCGGCGCCGTTATCGACGGCGCTGGCCGTATCGTCGGCGTCGTCCAGTCCGAAGCGCCACGACGCGGCCGCTTCATGACGGCGCGGCCCGAGACCTATCGCGAGCTGTTCGAATTGGCCGAGATCGACGTTCCGATGGTTTCCGGACCGGCTTCGGAGGTTGCCGTGTCCGCGGCAAACTACGGCGCCGTTGCACGGGCGTTGATTACCACGCTCCGCGTCGCAAAAGTGCTGTGCATCGTAAAGTGAACTGCTGGTTTCGCTGCTCTAAAGTTGGACAAGCGAAGGAAGGACAGGGGAGAGCCAGGCTGGGGGGCAAACTGACTCTCCCCGTCCCCTATCGGTTCAGTGGGAGTCGCGACGAACCGGACTAATTTCCTCGATATTTGAACGAACGTTCCAAATTCTCCAAAAAAGTTACCGTAAAAGAGTTTCGGCCTGATGTTCGATTGAGCGCAGCAGGGACTCCTCCGGCCGACTACGCGCCAGCACCCGCAAGCCCACATGTAGGCTCAGGAGCCCCCGCGCGGTGTCCACCGGATCGATGTCGGGCGAGACCTCGCCCCGCGCCACCGCCTGTTTGACCATGTCGCGGAAGAAGTTCTCCATGTCTGTGAGGCAGTCGCTGACGAAGGCGGCTATCTCCTCGTCATGGGGCGACAACTCGAGCGCCGTGTTGATTAGCAGGCAGCCGTCGCGCGAGCCCTGGTCGATGGCCGCGGCAATGGCGCCGGCGAACACCGCCATGATCGCCTGGCGCGGCGACTCGAGCTTGCGCAGGGCTGCCACCGTGGCCGCGCGATGGGTTTCGTCGTAGTGGCGTAGCGCCTGGATGAACAGGTCGCGCTTGTCACCGAAGGTGGCGTAGAGGCTGCCCCTGTTGATGCCCATGCACGACACCAGATCCTGCATGGACGTGGACTCGTAACCCTTCGCCCAAAAGGCGTTCATGGCCTTGGTCAGGACGTCGTCGGTGTTGAATTGCTTTTCCCACGGCATGGCCGCCATAGTGGGGGCAATGATGTGGCGTTGGAATGATTATTGCCCAACTTGTCATCACAACTTTGCGACCAGATGAGGACGATTATGAGATTTCCGTGGTTGGTGGTGCCGTGGTTGGTGGTATGTGGCGTTGAGGGAGCGCTGGCGCGGCGATGACCGCGACCTGGCAGGTTGGCGTCGATGTTGGCGGCACCTTTACCGACATCGTCGCCGTCAACCCGGCCGATAATTCACTGCGCACGGCCAAGGTGAGAACCGAACCGAGCGAGCTGATCGCCAGCCTCGATCACGCCCTGGCGGCGGTCGACCTGACCTGGGCATCGGTCGCCGATCTCATGCACGGGACCACTATGGTGACCAATGCCATCGTCGAGGGCCGGTTGGCGCCGGTTGCCCTGGTCGCCACCGCGGGGTTTGGCGATATCCTGGCCATCGGCCGGCAAAACCGCAGTGATCTCTACCGCCTCGATCAGCCGCCGAAACTGCCGCCGCTGGTGCCTGAAGAACGCCGTTTCGAGGTCAACGAGCGTATCGACGCGACCGGCGCGGTTGTCGTGCCGCTGACCGCCGAGGCGGTCGATACGGTGGTCCGCAAGGTCGTGGCCTCCGGCGTCGAGGCGGTGGCCGTGGCGTTGCTCAACGCCTATGCCAATCCGGCCCACGAAATCCAGCTCGGCGAATGTCTTGCCGAGGTGGTGCCCCATGTCACTCTGTCCCATCGGGTCAACCGCGAGGTCCGTGAGTTCGAGCGGACCAGCGCGGCGGCCCTCAACGCCGCTCTGATGCCGGCGACATCGGGCTATCTTGACCGCCTGCGCGAGCGGGCCGACAACGGCGCTCGCCTGCATCTGTTTCATTCCGCCGGCGGCATGGCGTCGCCCGACGCGGTGCGCGAGCGTCCCCTGGCGCTCGCCCTGTCAGGACCGGCCGCGGGGGTTGCCGCGGCGGGACGGGTCGCCGGCCAGCTCGGTCTCGACCGGGTCATCAGCTTCGACATGGGCGGCACCACCACGGACGTCTGCCTGATAATCGAAGGCACGGCGCAAATCAGCGGCGACCGTCTGCTCGCCGGGCGGCCCATGCGCCAACCCATGGTGGCGGTTGAATCCATTGGCGCCGGCGGCGGTTCCATCGCCAGTGCCGTGGCCGGGGCCATTCGGGTCGGACCCGAGAGCGCCGGCGCCGAGCCCGGCCCCGCCTGTTATG
>JAYGEF010000048.1:0-17087 GCA_046582535.1 Alphaproteobacteria bacterium | reverse complement strand
TAATATGAGTCCTCGGCCTCGCGGATGACCGTGAACTCGGAATGGATGCCGCCCCGGGTATTGAGCGCGTGGCACAGGCCGACCCGGCCCAATGCCTTGGGCAGGCGGTTGGCCAGCAGGTTGTCGAGGAAGTCCCGCGCGCCGGGCCCCGAGACCCGGCACTTGGCGAAAGCGGTCATGTCGAGCAGGCCGACATTCTCGGCCACGTTGAGCGCCTCGTTCTTGGCATGTTCGAACCATTTCGAGCGGCGGAACGACCAATGGTCTTCCTGGGCGACACCGTCCGGGGCGAACCAGTTGGCCCGCTCCCAGCCGAACTTCTGGCCGAATACCGCGCCCAGATCCTTAAGCCGGTCGTAGCACGGCGCCGTGCGTAGAGGCCTCCCGGCGGGCCGTTCCTCGTCGGGATAATGAATGACGAAGACGCTGGCGTAGGCTTCCTCGTTCTTCTTGATGAGGTAACCCTTGGCGGCGTAGTCGCCGTAGCGCCGGGGATCGACCCCGAGCATGTCCACCGTGGGCTCGCCGTCGACGATCCACTCGGCCAGTTGCCAGCCGGCGCCGCCGGCGGCGGTGATGCCGAAGCTGTGGCCTTCGTTGATCCAGAAATTGGGGATGCCCCAGGCCGGCCCGACCATGGGATTGCCGTCCGGGGTGTAGGCGATGGCGCCGTTGAAGACTTCCTTGACCCCGGCCTCGCCGAACGCCGGCACTCGATTGATGGCGGCTTCGATATGGGGCTCCAGGCGGTTGAGGTCGGCGGGGAACAGCTCGTATTCGGAATCGTCCGACGGACCGTCCACATAACAGGCCGGCGCGCCATGCTCGTAGGGGCCGAGCAACAGGCCGCCGGCCTCCTCGCGCATGTACCACGAGCCGTCGGATTCGCGCAGCACGCCCATCTCCGGCAGGCCCTGTTCGTGGCGGGCGAGGATGTCCGGGTGCGCCTCGGTGACGATGAACTGGTGCTGGACCGGAATACTGGGCACGTCGAGGCCGACCATGGCGCCGGTCCGGCGGGCGAAGCTGCCGGTCGCCGAGACCACGTGCTCGCAGGTGATGTCGCCCTTGTCGGTGCGTACCAGCCAGTCGCCGCCCGGTGTGCGCTCGATGGCGGTGACCGTGGTGTTGCGGTTGATTTCGGCGCCGCCGGCCCGGGCGCCCGCGGCCATGGCCTGGGTTACGTTGGCGGGCTGGACGTAGCCGTCCTCGGGATGAACGATACCGCCGACCAGGCCCTCGACGTTGCACAGGGGCCACAGGTCCTTGATGTCGTCGGCGGTCAGGAAGTCAACCCGCACGCCGATGGTCGCGGCGACCCCGGCATACTGGCGATACTCGTCCATGCGGTCCTGGTTCATGGCCAGACGGATATTGCCGACCGCGCGAAACCCCACATCCATGCCGGTCTCTTGCTCGAGACTGGGATAGAACTGAACCGCGTACTTGTGCAACTGGCCGACGCTGTAGCTCATGTTGAACAGCGGCAGCAGTCCCGCCGCATGCCAGGTCGAACCCGACGTCAGCTCCTTGCGCTCGACCAGCACCACATCCGACCAGCCCTTTTTGGTCAGATGATAAGCCACCGAAACCCCGACGGCGCCGCCGCCGATAACAACCACTCGCGCCTGATTTATCATGGCCGCTCTCCCTTGCCGGGCGCGCCCCTCGACGACCCCGAAATATGTATCCCCTCGCCGCCTCTACTAGCAGATGGCGATGGCCATCGCCAGCGTGGTTTTAGGCCCCCTCCTCCAGCCGCCCATACTGCCGCAAAAGCTCCTGCAAACGGTCGTGGGGCAGAGCGATAACCGTGGTGCCGTCGCGGCCGATCATGGTTTCGTTGGCGACCATGGAGTCGACGATGGCCTCTTCGGTGGCCTCGACCACGCCCTTGAACAAGGGGTCCATGGTGTGGTTGGGCAGGAAGCGGCAATCGTTGGCCCCGCTGTCCACGTCCCAGGCGTTTTTGTTGGCGGTGGAGAAGGCCAGGAAGATGTCGCCGGAGCCGTTGTGGGAGATTGTTCCGCCGCGCGCGATGCCCATGCCGACCCGCCGCGCCAGGCGCTTGCACTGATGGGGCATGAGCGGCGCGTCGGTGGCGATCATGGCGATGATCGAGCCGCCCGGCGTCGAGCGGATCTCGTTGCCCTTGATGTGGCGGCCAATAGGCACGCCGGCGACCACCAGTTCGGGGCGGGTGCCGAAATTGGCCTGGACGAAAACGCCGACCGTGAAGCTTTCGCCGGCCGCCTTGACGACCCGCGAGGCGCTCGCCGAGCCGCCCTTGAAGTCGTAAGCGATCATGCCGGTGCCGCCGCCGACGCTGCCCATTTCGAGGGGCCCAGTGTTGGCGTTGTCGATGGCCTCGAAGACGTGCTCGGGGGTGACGTGGAAACCGTTGATGTCGTTGAGGTCGCCGTCATAGGTCTCGCCGGCCACCGGCAGGCCCCAGGTGCCGGTCATCTTGTTCGGCTGGTTGGCCACCAGCCACTGGATGGTGGCATCGCGGGCAACGCCGCACGAATGGGTGTTTGTGATGGTCAGGGGACCTTCGCACTGGCCCGATTCCTCGACCCAGATGGTGCCGGTCAACTCACCGTTGCCGTTGAGCGAGAAGGTGCCGGCGAAGACCGGCGTCGCCATGCCGTCGTGGCCGCGCGGCAGGATCGCCGTAACCCCGGTGCGCACCGGGCCCTGCCCGACCACTAGGGGACCATCACCGCCGATGATGGTTGAGTAGCCGATCTCGACGCCGGGCACATCGGTAATGGCGTTGAACGGGCCGGGGGTACCGTCAAACGGCACGCCCAGGGCGCGGGCGCGGGTCTTGCCCGACGGGGTGGCGAGATGGGGATTGGTCATGGTTACTCCTGGGAAAGCGGACGGGCCGCGGCGGCGAGCCAGGCGGCGGTGTCGGGGTCGAGCTGGGGGGTGAGACTGGCGCGGACCTCGGCGTGATAGTCATCGACCCAGGCAATTTCGCTGGCGCTCAACATGGTGGGGTCGATCAGCTTGCGGTCGAAGGGCGCCCGGGTCAGGGTCTCGAAAGCCAGCATGTCGCGCTCGCCGCCGGCCGGGCGCGGCGCCTCGATGACGCAGACCAGGTTTTCGATACGGATGCCGTAGGCGCCGGTGCGGTAAAAGCCGGGCTCGTTGGACACCACCATGCCCGGCTCCAGGGCGACCCGGCTGGGCACCTTGCTGATGCGGTGTGGGCCCTCATGGACACCGAGATAGCTGCCGACGCCGTGGCCGGTGCCATGGTCGTAGTCGAGCCCTAGTTGCCACAGGGCATGGCGGGCGAGAATATCGAGCTGACTGCCGGTGGTGCCGACCGGAAACAGGCAGGTGGCCAGGGCGATATGGCCCTTGAGCACCGCCGTGAAGTGGCGCCGTTGCTCATCGCTGGGGGTGCCGATAGCCATGGTCCGGGTAACGTCTGTGGTGCCGTCAAGATACTTGCCGCCGGAATCGACCAACAGCAGCTCGCCCGGCACCATGGTCCGGTTGGTCGCCTCGGAGGCGTTGTAGTGGACGATGGCGCCGTTGGGCCCGGAACCGGCGATGGTCGGGAAACTCAGGCCGCGAAAATTATCGTTGCGCGCCCGCCGGCCGTCGACGAAGGCCGCCGCACTGATTTCGTCGATGCCACCATCGGCCGCGGTCTCGTCGATCCAGCGCAGGAAGGCGGTCAGAGCGCCACCGTCCCGGTGATGAGCGGCCCGCGCGCCGTCGAGTTCCACGGCGTTCTTGCGCGCCTCGGGCAGATCGCAGGGATCGGTGACCCGCCGGACCTCGCCGCCGGCAGCGCCGACCCGATCGAAGATCCATGCCGAGGTGCCGGCCGGGTCGGCCTGGACCGGACGGTTGGCGCGGGCCAGGGAATCAAGCACCGGGCCGAGATCGTCGGGCGCCCGCAGGGTGACCTCGTCGCCCAGGTGTTCCGCCGTGCCGGGCGCCAGCTTGCGGCCATCCACGAACAGCTCGACCCGGGCGTCGTCGTGGAGAATGGCGAAGCCCAGGGCGAACGGGCTGAACGGCACGTCGCCGCCGCGCAGGTTGAGCAGCCAGGCAATGGAATCCGGCGCCGACAATACGCAGGCAACCGTGCCGGCCTCGCGCAGACTCGCCGCCACGGCTTGGCATTTTTCGGCGGCGCTCTGCCCGGCGTATTGCATAGGGTGGGGCAGCACGGGAGCCAGCGGCGACGGCGGCTGGCCGGCCCACACCGCGTCGATGGGATTAGCGTCGCAGGCCACCAGATGGCCGCCGGCCTTGGCGCAGGCGGCGGCCAGTTTCTTGAGCCCGTCGGGCGTGTGGAGCCATGGATCATAGCCCAGACGGCCACCGTCGAGATTGCCGGCGATCCACTGATCAGGCGGATCATCGGTCACATTGCGGCGCTCGTAGGCGTCCGTATCGACCTGACTTTCCACCGCCAGGGTGTAGCGGCCATCGATGAAAATCGCCGCCTTATGGGCCAGTATCACGGCGACCCCGGCCGAGCCGCTGAAGCCGGTGAGCCATTGCAGGCGCTCGGCGGCGCGAGGTAAAAACTCGCTGTGCTGAGGATCGGCCCGAGGCACCACGAAGCCATCGAGATCATGGGCCTCCAGTTCGGCACGGAGCGCGGCGAGACGTCCGACCGGCGCCGGGCTGGCGTCGAGGCCATCGTCGCTAGCGGCCGCCGCGGCCAGCTTAAGGGTGGCCAGCGCCGCGCGCAGACCCTCGGTCGGGTCCGCCGCCACCAGTCCCATCCAGGCTTCGCCATCGTAATCGTCGGGCGCCGCCACGACGCTGTCGATCAACGCCCGCAACTGTTCCACGGATAGGGTCGCGCCAGCCTCGGCCAATAGGCCGCAGAGTGTCTCGTCGTCGGGTAGGGAATGGATCATGGGTCGCCGCCATCGGTTAAACGGCACACCATAGCGGCGCGTTGAGGCGTTTGCCAGAAGGCACTAGTATCGCGGTGCTAATCAACCTCATGGAGACCCGCCCATGTCCGGCAACGCCCTGTCCCTGGTCCAGATCACCGATTGCCATCTGCTGGCTGACGCCGCAAACAAACTTAATGGTGTCGATACCGCAGCCACCCTGGCGTCTGTCATTGACCACATTCTGAGCAATGGCCCCGAGCCCGACGCGGTGCTGGCCACGGGCGATTTGTCGGAGGATGGCAGCGCCGCCTCCTACAACCGCATGAAGGCGCTGCTGGCGCGCTTCCAGGCACCGGTTTACGGCATGGTCGGCAATCACGACGACACCGATATTCTGACGGCCACCCTGCCCGGCGACGGCATTGAGGTCACCCGCAGCCTGTGCCGCGACGGCTGGCAGATTGTCTTCCTCAACACTCGAATTCCCGGCGAGGACGACGGCGCTCTGGGCGACAACGAACTGGCGGCGCTCGACGCCGCCCTGGCCGAGCGGCCCGATCTGCACGCCCTGGTTTGCATCCACCATCAGCCGATGGCGGTCGGTGGCACCTGGGCCGATGAGGTAAGTCTGGCCAATCCGGACGACCTGTTCGACGTACTTGACCGTTATCCACAAACCCGTGGCGTGCTATTCGGCCACATTCACATGCCGTTCGATGGCCAACGCGGCAGCCTGCGCATGATGGGGTCGCCATCGACCTGTTTTCAGTTTGGCCGCGACGACAATGGAGATTTCACCACCAGCGACGACCCGCCGGGCTACCGCCGCCTGACCCTGGCAACCGACGGCGCCATTACGACATCGGTTTGCTGGCTTTAGTCAGCTTCCCGCGACAACACCACATCGGGGTCGAACCCGGCCATTTCGGCCAGAGCGGGGGCGTTGATAACGCTAAGCGTGCGGCCGCGCATGGCCAGGAGATCGGCTTCGCGGAGCGCCCGCAGGGTTCGGTTGACGTGAACCGTGGTCAGTCCCAGGGCCGAATGGGACGACGGCGCCGATAACTCGGGCTGAAAACTGAGAAACCCGCCGGGCAAAGCAAAGTCGAGTATTTGGCGGCGCCCGTCCGCAGGGATCCGGTAGAGATTAACCCAGCCGTCGAGCAGGGTATAGAGCTCGTCGCTGGTTTCGTCCTGGCAATAGAGGTCGGCGCCCGCGACGATTCGCCGGTTGCCCGATTTGAACGACCTCGACATTAACCGGTTGGTATCACCCTACGATAAATGCGGTTATTTTCCAATCCCACCCGGTGCCCGTCGTCACAATCGCCGATATCGTTGCGTTTGCTAATAAAAACCACTAGTTAGCGGCCATGGACCCGATTGTTATCGTTGTGGTGTTGGCCGCCGCCGTCATGCACGCGGTGTGGAACACGGTTTTGAAGGTGGGCAGTGACCGGCTGATGACCATGACAGTGGTAATCGGCATCAGCGGCCTGTTGGCGCCGGGATTGATCGCTTTCGGACCGCCGCCGAGCCTCGAGAGCTGGCCCTACATCATCCTGTCGGCGCTCATCCACTGCGCCTATTTCTTTTTTCTTATCCAGGCCTACCGGGTCGGTGATTTGTCCCATGCCTATCCCCTGGCGCGGGGTTCGGCGCCCCTTGTGGTCGCCATTGGCGGCGCCCTGTTCGCCGGCGAATGGCTCAGCCCCTTCGAATGGTTTGGTGTTGCCATGGTCTCGACCGGCATCATCAGCCTGCTGCTGACCGGCAGTTACGGCCTTCGTGGTGTAACACGCTCTGGCGGGGCGACGGAATCGGGCGGCAACTGGCGCGCCCTGTTCTATCCCATCGCCACCGGCATGATGATCGCCAGCTACACGGTCGCCGATGGCCTGGGAGTGCGGCTCTCCGGCAATCCGGCGTCCTATATCGGTTGGCTGATGGTGCTGTCGGCCATTCCCATCTGCATTTTCGCCGCGGTCCGCCGGCGCGGCGCGGCCATCGATTTCCTGCGCGCCCATTGGAAGCCGAGCGTCGGCGGCGGCGTGCTGGCGTTCAGCGCCTACTCCCTGGTCATCTGGGCGCTGACCCTCGGCGCCATGGTCCATGTCTCGGCCCTGCGCGAAACCAGCGTGGTGATCGCCGCCCTGATCGGCACGCGGCTGCTGGGCGAGCCTTTCGGCGCCCGCCGGGTGCTGTCGGCGACCATCGTGGCGGCCGGCGTGGTGGTTATGCATATGGCGGCGCAATGACGCAAAACTTCTTGGCCCCCGACTACTCGCGCCGCGGCAATTCGCGCCAGCGGGCGGCCTACACGACCCTCATGGACCTCGCCCTGTTCGAACGCCTGGCGGCATATGGCCCGGTGCTGGCCGGCACAATTCCGATTGCTATTGACGTCGCCGACAGCGACCTCGATATCCTGTGCCGGGTCTCCGACTTCATGGGCTTTGCCAATGACGTCGAAGCCAAATTCGCCGGCCGGACCCGCTTTCGAATGTCGAAGGTCGTGGTCCGCCAGGGAGCGCCGTCGCTCAAGGCGTCGTTCATTCACGGCGGATTCGAAGTGGAAATCTTCGGCCAGGACCGCCCGGTCATCGAACAATGGGGATACCGCCCCATGGTCGTCGAGGCCCGGTTGCTCGACCTCGGCGGCGCGGCGCTCCGCACAGCGATCATGGCCCTTAGGCACCAGGGTCTCAAGACCGAGCCGGCCTTCGCCCGACTGCTCGGCCTTGCGGGTGATCCCTACGAAGCGATGGTGGAACTCGAGACCTCGAGCGACGACGAATTACGCCGCCTACTCGACAATCTCGCCAAGCCGCACGGCGGTTAGGCCTGATTTGACGTCGCGCGCCGGCATGATCATGACGCAGTTGTCGTAGGGCGTGCGGACCTCGGTGTCGCCGTCGCGGGCGATCAGGGTGCCGGCTTCAGGCACCACTTCGAAACCGGCAAACTCCCGGTCGAAGGCAAATCGCCGGCTGCCGATGGTCACCGCCTCGGTAACCCGGGTGACCATTTGCCGGGCGTCGTCGGCGCTGGGCCGCAGGACGTCGATTGCCGGGTCGATAATGTCGCAGTGGCGCAGGAACCGAAGGGTGGTCTCAATGGCCACAGCGGCCGCCGGCTTCTCGAAATGCTGGCCGCATTCCACCAACATGGCCGCCTTGGGGCCGGCCGGATCATCGAAGCCGTCATAATCACGCAACCGCTTGCCGGCGGCATGACCGGCATCGATCACCACCTGGGCCGGATAGCCAATGGCGCGGGCCAGGGCCAACCCTTTATCTTGGCTGCCGGCCAGCAGCATGGGGGGATTGGGCAACGGCGTCGAGTGAAGGTCGAGCAACAGATCGACCGTATCGATAATCGGGCGCATGGCGCGAGCCCGCGTCAACTCGACGCTTTCAGCGGCGCCGTCGAGCACGGCGCCGTCCCACACCCGGTTGAAATCTTCATCGACGAAACGGGTATCGAATGGCGCGTCGGCGTCAAACCGGAGATAGGCGTCGATGTTGGCAAATCCCAGGGTGAGCCGGCCGCGCACCGGCCGCATCTGATTTTCAAACAGAAATCGCAGTGCGTGGGCGCCGCAAACCTCGTTGCCATGGGTCAGCGCATTAACCATGACATGGGGGCCGGGCCGGCCACTGTCGAAGCTGGTCACATAGGCGACACCGGTGTTGCCGGCGCGATAATCTTCAATATTGCATGGCCCTAGCTCAACCACGGGCACGTACTCTGACGACACGGTCCAGACCTTTCCGAATTTCCGTTAACCATACCTTGCGCGCGGCCGCCAATCGAGGGAAATATTCGGGATCACTGGCAAAACTCTCCCGATTCCATCGGTTTTACAGATTTTTGAAATTTGCGTAATCCAGGTCAATATTGGGTTAACGATTGCCGGGTACGCTGTTGCCAAGATAAACTGACCAGCAGGCGCACCGCAGACGCGGTGTCCGGGAGGGCGGACATGGATTACGAAGGTTTCTTCGCTAAGAAGATCGAGGGTCTCAAGACTGAGGGGCGCTACCGCAGCTTCGCCGAGTTGGCGCGCCATGCGGGCGAGTTTCCGGTCGCCACCAATCACGGCGCTGATACCACCGGCGACGTCATGGTGTGGTGCTCCAATGACTATCTCGGCATGGGCCAGAACCCCATGCTGCTCGACACCATAACCAAAGCTGTCGCCCAATACGGCGCCGGCGCCGGTGGCACGCGCAATATTTCGGGCACCTCCCATCCCATCGTCGAGCTCGAGCACGAACTTGCCGCCCTTCACGACAAGCCGGCGGCCTTGGTGTTCACTTCGGGCTATGTGGCGAATCTGGCGTCGCTGTCGACCCTGGCCGCCATGCTGCCCAACTGCGTCATCCTGTCGGACGCCTGGAACCACGCCTCGATGATCGAAGGCATCCGCCACAGTCGCTGTGAGAAGAAACTCTTCCGCCACAACGACGTGGCCCACCTTGAGGAACTGCTCAAGGAGGTCGAGCCCAGCCGGGCCAAGTTGATCGCCTTCGAGTCGGTATACTCCATGGACGGCGACACCTCGCCGATCAAGGAAATTTGCGATCTCGCCGACCGCTATGGCGCCATGACCTACCTCGACGAAGTCCACGCGGTTGGCCTCTACGGTCCCCGCGGCGGCGGCGTCGCCGAGCAGCGCGGGCTGATGGATCGCCTGACGGTCATCAACGGCACCCTGGCCAAGGCCTTCGGCGTGCTTGGCGGCTACATTGCTTCATCACCGGCAATTATCGACGCGGTGCGCAGTTTCGCCTCATCGTTCATCTTCACCACCGCCCTGCCCCCGGCCCTGGCCGCCGGCGCCCTGGCTTCGGTGCGCCATCTCAAGGCAAGCAACGTGGAACGCGAGCGCCATCAGGAACGCGCCGCCCGGCTCAAGCGCATGCTGAGCGAGGCGGACATCCCGGTAATGCCGTCGGAGACCCACATCGTGCCGGTACTGGTCGGCGACCCGGTGAAATGCAAGCGGGTCACCGACATTCTGCTCGATGACTACGGCATCTACATCCAGCCCATCAACTACCCGACCGTGCCGCGCGGCACCGAGCGGTTGCGCATCACGCCATCGCCGGTCCACAGCGACGCCATGATGGACGATCTGGTGTCGGCCCTGGTCGAGGTCTGGGCCATGCTGGAGCTCCAGCGCGCCGCCTGATTGGGGTCGCTAGTCAGACATCTCGATTTCCACACGCGGCCATTGCCGTGCCCACGGCTTTGCCCGCACCCGCTCGCGATAGGCGGAGAGACGCCGGCGCAGGGCGTGGGGCGTTGGTACAATCCGCATGGCCAGCAGATCATCGAGGCCGAGCGGCGCCAGCAGTTCGAGTTGTTCATAGTCATCCATGCGAACCGCCACGGCGGTTGGTATTTCCAGCCAATGACATAGGGCATCGCTGGTATCGCGGTAGGGCTCGTCGCCGTTGCGCCGATGCATGCGCGCCTGGTTCTTGACCGACCACGGCACCTGGGCCAGGAGGTCGGCGAGACGAGCCTCATGCCGCCGCTCTTCTGCCTCGTTGGTGTCGCCCGCGTCAAAAAAGATGACATCGACATCGTCGAGCGGTGTCGGTTCGTCGTAGCCATGCAGATGATCCCACACCAGGGCGCGGACGAAGCCGGCGCCAACCCAGCAATCGGGTAGGCCAAGGCCATGTACGGCCCGCAACACGTCCATGCGCCAGATGTCGGTCCCGATCAGACGCAGTACGTCGGCCGCACCGCTCAACACCGCCATTCAGGGGGTGAATTGTTCGTTGAGAATTCGTTCGGCCAGGTTGTGCTCGGGGTCGAACAGCATGGTCAGATCGACCGCGCGGTTTTCCTTGATGACCACATCGACCACGTCGCGGGCCTCGGTGGAGTCGGCCACGGCGCTGACCGGCCGTTTTTCATTCTCGAGAATTTCGAATCGTACCGTGGCCTCGGACGGTAACAGGGCGCCGCGCCAGCGCCGGGGCCGGAAGGCGCTGATCGGCGTCAAGGCCAGCAGCTCGGAGCTAACCGGCAGGATGGGCCCGTGGGCCGACAAATTATAAGCGGTGCTGCCCGCCGCCGTGGACACCAGCACGCCGTCGCAGATCAACTCTTCGATACGCACGGTGCCGTCGACACTGATGCGAATTTTCGACGCCTGCCGGGTCTGGCGCAGCAACGACACCTCGTTAATGGCCAGGGCCTCGATGGTGGAACCGTCAACGCTGCGCGCTGTCATGACCAGGGGATGGACGACACTTTCCGATGCCTCGGACACCCGCGCCGGTAAGTCGTCCTCGCAATATTCGTTCATGAGAAAGCCGACCGTGCCCCGGTTCATGCCATAGATCGGCACGCCGCGGCCGATGAAACGGTGCAGGGTTTCGAGCATGAAGCCATCGCCGCCAAGGGCGACAACCACATCCGCATTGTCCGGCTCAACACCCTGGTAACGAGTGCGCAACGCATGCTCGCTTGCTTGGGCGGCGGGCGAGCCGCTGGCAACAAAGGCAAGTTTTTCAAAGGCCAAGGATGGTCCCCCGGTTATCACAAACCACGCCCACTGGCGTGGTCGGCGCAGTATAGACAAATGGATTGGTCACGCCAGCGTGGCAGCATTCGTGGGTGACAAAACCGGGGCCGCCGCGCACACTCCAGCAGGTCTATCAGGGAGGGCGGAAATGAGAAAATCCGGATTAGCGTGGGCAGCGCTGCTGGTCTTGCTGGCGACGCCGGCGGCGGCAACGGAAGACCGCCATGCGGGCTATTACTATCCGACACCGACCACCACCGAGACCTACGGCGCGCGGACCATCAAGTTGCCCGAGGCCACCCGCGAGACCCGGCTGGCGTTCATTATCGGCATAACCAAGCGATCGTTTAGCCGGCCCTACCCGCCCCGCATCGTCATATTCGCCAAGGGCGAAGAGGCCCAGAAACTGATCATTGTCGCCCTCGAGGGCGATTACATAGACACCCTCTACCGGGCCCGGGCCCTGCTCGCCATGTTAACGTCGGTGACCCGCACCACGCCGTTCATCGTCGATCTCGGGCTCGCTGATTTTCTCACCTTCTTCGACTCGGCCAAGCTGCTCGGCTTCGAGCAGATCACCATCTCCGACGGCGACAGCTTCAGCCATCAGGTGATCCTCAAGTAAACCGGCCATGAGTAACTGGGCTCTTTACCTCGTCACCGTGTTGATCTGGGGGGCGAGTTGGTACGGCATCAAGCTTCAGCTCGGCGTTGTCGAGCCGGCGGTGTCGGTGATGTACCGCTTCGCCGCGGCATCGCTGATCCTCATGGCATGGTGTCTCGTGCGCGGCGTTTCCTTGCGCTTCGATCCGCGCCAGCACGGTTTCGCCGCGCTCATGGGGTTTCTCATGTTTTGCCTCAATTATGTGGTGTTCTACATTGCCACCGCCGACGTGACGACAGGCTTCGTGGCGCTATCGGTATCCCTCATGGTGATTTTGAATTCCCTGTTCGGGTCGTGGTTCCTGGGCCGCCCCATGCGGCCCATGGTGGTGATCGGCGGCCTTGCCGGTGTCGCCGGTATCGCCCTGGTCTTCTGGTCCGAGCTGTCCGGAGCCGGCGGCGGCCAGGCGACCGTGCCGGGCATCGTGTTATGCCTTATCGGCACGGTTTCCGTATCCCTGGGCAACACGGTGTCGGCGCGCAATCAACAGGCCGGCATGGCGGTGCTGCCGACCAACGCTATCGCCATGGGTTATTCGGCGCTGTTCGTCGCCCTCTATGTGGCCGCCACCGGCAAACCGGTAACGTTCGACGTCTCACCGGTCTACATGGGCGCCCTGGCTTATCTGGTGCTGTTCGGCACGATCATCGCGTTCGGTTGCTTCCTGACGCTACTCGGCCGTATCGGATCAGACCGCGCCGCCTACGCCCTGGTGCTTCAGCCGGTGGCGGCCCTGGCGATTTCCACCGTGGCTGAGGATTTCCAGTGGGGCTGGCCGGCCGCCATGGGCGTCGCCCTGGTGATTGTCGGCAACGTCATCGTACTCGGCACCGGCCGAAACACGTCGGTTGCGCGCCAGGCGTTGTAGTGGTGTATCGTGCCGACAACGGGACAATCATGGAGACTTGACCATGCTGGCTGTCGATAACCCGCTCGATCTCAAGGCCCATGTAGGCGAAGAACTCGAGCCCAGCGACTGGGTCACCATCGACCAGGCGACCATCGACAAATTCGCCGACGCCACCGGCGACCACCAGTGGATTCACGTGGATGTGGCGCGCGCTGCCCGCGACATGCCGGACGGCAAGACCATCGCCCACGGTTACCTCACGTTGTCCCTGCTGCCGCAGATGCTCTATCAGAGCTATGAGGTCAGAAACCGCACCCACAGCCTCAACTATGGCTCCAACAAGGTACGCTTCACATCACCGGTGACAGTCGGGTCAAGGGTCCGCATGCGCATGACATTCACCGCCGTCGAGGAAGTCGCCGACGGCGGGGTGCGGCTCACCAGCAATTGCCTCATGGAAATCGAAGGCAGCGAACGCCCGGCCCTGGTCGCCGAGGTTATCAGCCAGATATACGGGTGAGAGAATTGACGGGACGATACGTTCCACGACCGTATTCAAGTCAATAGGCTGAGCGAAACCGCTGGCCTACCCACGTTTCTCGAGCAAGCCTATCTGTTTTTTGAGTCTCGGATTGCTGAACAACGGTGCGTATTCCTCGCTGCTGTTGAGAGCGTCGCAACGCCTTCCAACATCGCCAAACACGTTGCGTCGGTTCGTTCCAGGTTGGACACCATCATCGTATTCGCCGCGCCTTCTTTAAGCGCGTATATCCGGTCGCGCCTCATTGCTCGAGGCGTCGCTTTCGTCGTGCCGGGCAATCAGCTCTATATTCCTGAACTGGCCATGGATTTGAGGGAGCACTTCCGTGCCCCTAAATCGCGGCCCGCTGACGGCCTGCCACCAGCGGCCCAAGCAGTCCTGTTCCACTACCTTCTGCGCCTCGACGAGAATGCGACGACTCTCTCGACCCCACAACTTTCGGGGTACCGATGTCACGCGACGACGGCATCGCGCTGTTGCGTTCCGTCTATGGTGACCTCTAACCCCCGGTCACGCTCATATGTCTCGCGACGCCGGGGGTTTTGTGGCGGCGATCGATGACAAAGTCGTGGCCCTTGGGCTTGCGGCCCATGGCCTCGAGGATCGATTCCGTGAGCAACTCGTCGGATTCGCTGGCCCGCAGCGGCGCCCGCAGGTCGGCCGAGTCGTCCTGGCCGAGGCACATGTAGAGCGTGCCGGTGCAGGTCAGCCGCACGCGGTTGCACGATTCGCAGAAATTATGGGTCAGCGGCGTGATGAAGCCGAGCCGGCCGCCGGTCTCAGCCACTTCCACATAGCGCGCCGGGCCGCCAGTCTTGTAGTCGATATCGGTCAGGGTCCAGTTTTCCATGAGCCGGGCGCGCACCACCGAGAGCGGCAGGTACTGGTCGACCCGGTCGCCGTCAATTTCGCCCATGGGCATGGTCTCGATGAGGGTCAGGTCGTAGCCCTGGTCGCCGCACCAGCGAACCATGTCGTCGATCTCGTGTTCGTTGACACCCTTGAGCGCCACCGCGTTGATCTTGATGCCGAGGCCGGCGCGCTTGGCCGCCGCGACACCTTCGATGACTTTGTCGAACTTGCCCCAACGGGTGATGGCGTGGAACTTTTCCGCATCCAGGGTGTCAATCGAGACGTTGACCCGGCGCACGCCGCAATCATAGAGCTCGTCGGCAAAGTGCGAGAGCTGGCTGCCGTTGGTGGTCAGGGTCAATTCGTCGAGATCGCCGGCGGCCACGTGTTTGCCCAGGCTGCGGATCAGCCACATGACGTTGCGCCGCACCAGGGGCTCGCCGCCGGTCAGCCTGATCTTGCGCACGCCAAGGCTGATGAAAGCGCCGCACATGCGGTCGAGCTCCTCAAGGGTCAGCAGGTCGGCCTTGGGCAGGAACGTCATGTCCTCGACCATGCAGTAGACACAGCGGAAATCGCAGCGGTCCGTCACGGACACCCGCAGATATGAGATTTCCCGGCCGAACGGATCGATCATAATGGCTTCCCCAAACAACACTCAAAAACGGCGCCCAAATACAGCGAAGGGCTAAGCTACCGATATTCGCCTGCCTGTCAAACGACAGATCGAATATCGGGCGTAATGGGCCGTCTGACAAGTGCCTGCTCGACGCGCAGCCAGGGAACCGTTAAAAAAAGACGCGCGCCCCGTGGCGTGTGATTCGGTTTGGAAATCGACCCTGGGGGAATACGGATCCCGTCAATGAAACGTTGGTTGCTTGCAGCGCTGTTGTTAGTTGCCGCGCCTCTGCCCGCCTGGGCCGATGCCATGGACGACGCACGCGCCGCCCTCGAGGCCCAAAGCCAGGGCAGACTCGACGAGGCCATCCAGTTATACACCCTGGCCATCGACAGCCGTGGCCTGTCGGCCGACAACATGGTCTTTGCCTACAACAACCGCGGCCTGGCGTTCGACGACAAGGGCCTGCACGACCGCGCCATCGTCGATTTCGAAGCCGCCATCAAGCTTAACCCGAACTATTTCCGAGCCTACTACAATCGCGGCATCGCCTATGCCCGCAAGGGGTTCTTCGACCGCGCCATTCGCGATTATGACACCGCCCTGAGCCTCAACCCGGATGACTACGAGGTGCTCAATCAGCGCGGCCTGGCCTATGGCAAACTTAACTTCCATGACCGTGCCATCGCCGACTTCAGCGCCGCCATCAAGGTCAAAGCCGATCACTACCGGGCCTTCACCAATCGTGGCAACGCGTATCTGTCCATGGGTCTGGCGCCTCTGGCGATTGCCGATTTCGACACCGCCATCGGGTTCAATCCGGAATATTCCGATGCCCTGAAGGGCCGCGGCAAGGCCTATTCCGCCCAGGGCTTCACCGATCTCGCCATCATCGACTACGAATCCGCCCCGGCCATCAAACCGGACGATCCGGAGACCGCCCACAATCTGGCCATCGCCCGCCAGGCTTTGGCTCGCGAGGGTGGCGGCATCAGCGGCGAAGGCGTCGCGGTAACCGCCATCGCCCCTGAATTGGATGTCCCCATAGTGACACCCGAGCCGACGGCGACGCCCGAGCCCGTCGCCACGCTCGAGGGCGAACCGGCCGATGAGCCGGCGGCGGTGAGCAAACTGCCCGACTATCAAACCGAAGAGGGCGTCACGGGCGAGGTCGGCGACTTTGCCGACTATATGGACCGTGGCGATGCACATTCGGCCAAGGGCCTCTATGATTTGGCGATCAACGCCTATACCAGCGCCATGCGCCTCGAGCCCATGGATGCGGAGGTCATGCGTCGCCGCGGCAACGCCTATATGTCCAGTGGCCAGTTCGACCGGGCGATCAGCGATTACGGCGTCGGTCTCGATCTCGCACCGGGCAATTTTCTCACTCTTCGGAACCGTGCCTACGCCTTCCTTGCCAAGAACCTGCTCGATCGCGCTATTCTCGATTTCGACAGCGCCAACGCGGCCCGACCAAACGACTTCAGCGTTCTCAAGGGCCGTGCCGACGCTCACCTGGCCAAGGGCAATATGGCCGCCGCCATCACCGACGCCGCCGCCACGGCCCGGCCCAACGACTTCAACTTGCTGAAGGCCCGCGGTACGGCTCATTTCGTCAGCGGCCGGTTTGACCGCGCCGTTATCGATTTCGAAGCGGCGGCAGCGTTGCGGCCCCTCGACGCCGAACTCCTGAAGAATCGCGGCGCCGCCTACAACGCGACGCGGCGCTACGCCCTGGCGATTATCGACTTTGACCGGGCCAGTCAGATGCGCCCTGGCGACATCGAAATCTTGCGCGGACGCGGCGATGCCTACCGGGCAACCGGCGACTTCGACATGGCGATTGCCGACTATGACAGCGCCCTGCGTCTGCGGCCCGGCGATGAGGAATTGACCAACAGCCGCAATCGGGCGCTCCAGGCCAAAGGTCTTGAAGCCGAGGCCATCGCCGAGTATGACGCCGCGGTGATCTTTCTCGAAGACGATACCAGCGACTTCTATATTCCCGATGCCAGCACCGTGGGCGGCGGCATCGACGACCAGAACATCTTCTTCTTCAGCGATGCCCTGCGCCAGAACATCGACGACGTAGACGCTTATATCGGACGCGGCGCCGCCTATGGCAACAAGG
>JAYGEF010000017.1:0-8978 GCA_046582535.1 Alphaproteobacteria bacterium | reverse complement strand
TCGAGCCGCCATAGGCCGCTTCACCTCTTTCTATCGCGCGAAGGAGCAAGTAGGTTTGCCCGGTCCATTTTCATGACCGAGGTAACAATTGGCCGACTCAAAGATGCCGTCGCAAGCAGTCAAGCTCGCGGCCCAGTGTTTTTCACCGAACGGGGCCGCCCTGTGACTGATTCCTTTTCTCACCTCTTTTCGCCGCTGACCATCGGCCCGCTGACGGTCAAGAACCGGGTCTTTTCCACCGGCCACATGACCATGATGATCGATGGTGGCGTGCCGAATGATGATTTCGTCGCCTACCACGAGGCCCGGGCGGCCGGCGGCGCCGGGCTCATTATCACCGAGGCGGCTCGTATCCATTCATCGACATCGACCAGCGGTCTCGCTATCGATGGCTCAAAGGATGACTGCATTGCCGCCTACGCCAAGACGGCGGACGCGGTCCATGCTCACGGCTGTGCGATATTCGGCCAGCTCAGTCACGGTGGCCGTTCGGCCTACGGCACCAACGATGGCACCCGCGCCGTGGCCTACGCGCCGTCATCAACGCCGGACGAGCGTTTCCATAATCAGCCCCGGGCCATGACCAACGCCATGGCGTGGTCCCTTATCGACGGCTATGGCGATACCGCTAAACGCATGGCGACCTCTGGCCTTGACGGGGTCGAAATTCTTGCCAGCCATGGGTCTCTGCCGGCCCAGTTTCTCAATCCGCGCCTCAACTTGCGCGACGACGAATTCGGCGGCTCGTTCGACGGCCGGCTGCGTTTTCTGCGCCAACTCATCGCCAATGCCCGGGCTAAGATCGGCGATGGCGTGGTCCTCGGCATGCGCATCTCGGGCGACGAGATGAGCCATGACGGGCTGACCCCGGACCTGGTCATCGAGGTCATCGCGGCGCTCGATGACGACGGCGTTCTCGACTATGTCAACGTCATCGCTGGGACCATGTCGGAGCTTGCCGGTTCGGTCCACGTGGTGCCGCCCATGGCCATCGAAACCGGTTACGTGGCGCCCTTCGCGGCCACCGTGAAGGCCCGCGTGTCCATGCCCGTGTTCGTCGCCGGGCGCATCAATCAGCCGCAAATTTCGGAACAGATACTGAGCACCGGCCAGGCCGACATGTGCGGCATGACCCGGGCGATGATCGCCGATCCGGAGATGGTCGCCAAGACCCAGGCCGGCCGCCTCGACGATATCCGTGCCTGCATCGGCTGCAACCAGGCCTGCATCGGCCACATGCAGACCGGCTTTCCGATCTCCTGCATCCAACACCCGGAGACCGGCCGCGAGCGGACGTTCGGCACGCGCCAGCCCGCTGCAACCGTGCGCAAGGTGATGATCGCCGGCGGCGGCCCCGCCGGTATGAAGGCTGCCGCCGTAGCCGCCGAGAGAGGCCATGACGTAACTCTCTACGAGACCACGGCGAGGCTCGGCGGCCAGGTCCTGCTGGCTCAGCAGTTGCCCGGCCGGGCCGAGTTTGGCGGCGTCGTCACCAATCTTGCCCGCGAACTGGAGCTGGCCGGCGTGAAAGTGGTGACCAACACCGCGGTCGACCGCGCCATGATCGATCGCGAGGTGCCCGATGCGGTGATCGTCGCCACCGGCGCCCGGCCCCGGCACCCGACTATCGAGGGCGCCGACGAGGCCCATGTGGTCGATGCCTGGCAGGTGTTGAGCGATGACGCCAATGTGGGCGCTTCGGTGGTGATCGCCGACTGGTGCTGCGATTGGGTCGGCCTCGGCCTTGCCGAGAAACTGGCCCGCGACGGCTGTAGCGTCAAGCTGGCGGTCAACGGCACCACGCCGGGCGAGTCGATCCAGCAATATGTTCGGACCAACTGGATCGGCACCCTGGACAAGCTCAGGGTCGAAATCATTCCCTATTCCCGGCTCTACGGTGTCGACGCGGACACGGTCTACCTGCAGCACACCGCCAGCGGCGAGGCGGTGCAGTGCGAAGGGGTCGATACCCTGGTCACCGCTCTCGGCCACGAGCCTGTGACGGAATTGGAGGACGCTCTCCTGGACTTTGGCGGCGAGGTCCATGTGATCGGCGATTGCGTCGGCCCGCGTACTGTCGAGGAAGCCGTGCTTGAGGGCCTCAAAGCGGGGGCGGCCGTATGAGCAGCACCACGACCGTAACCTTCAAGCGGCGGCCGGTGGGCCGGCCCGTGACCGATGACTTCAACATCGTCCGTGGACCGCTCCCCGAGCCCGCCGCCGGCGAGGTGCTGGTGGCGTCGCGCTATGTCTCCATTGATCCCTACGTCCGCACCCAGGTCGACCCAGCCAATCCCTACGGCGAACCCCTGGCCCTGGGCGTCACAATCCCTGGCGATATTGCCGGCGAGGTGGTCGCTAGCCGCAATGACGACTGGCCGGCGGGGAGCTTCGTAATCGGTCGTTTGGGCTGGCGCAGTCACGCGCTCAGCGATGGCGCTAATCTACGGGCCATCGATCCCGGCCTGGGTCCATTGCCACTGCACCTGGGCGTCTTCTCAAGCTCGGGCCTGACCGGCTATTTCGGCATGCTTGAGATCGGCCGCCCAGCCGCCGGCGACATCGTGCTGGTCAGCGGCGCCGCCGGCGCGGTCGGCTCGATCGCCAGCCAGCTCGCCCGGATCAAAGGCGCGCGGGTCATTGGCATTGCCGGTGGGCCCGCGAAATGCGCCCACCTGACCGGTGAATTCGGCCTTGATGAAGCGATCGATCATCGGGCGACAGATGATCTCGGTGCGACTCTCCATGGGCTCTGCCCCGACGGCATCGACGTTTACTTCGACAATGTTGGCGGCCCCATGACCCATGAGGTGATGCGCCACCTCGCGCGCCATGCCCGCGTCGTGGTATGCGGCGAATCGTCCCAGTACGACGCCGTCGGCGAGGAATACCGTCCGGCCATTCTCGGTCCCTTGATGGATACCCGCTCGACCATGATCGGCTTGCTGGTGTCGGACTTCTCCGAGCGTTATGACGAAGCCCGGGCAGACCTCGCCCGACTGGTGAAAAGCGGCGAACTCAAGCACCGCCAGGACATTGTCAAAGGCCTGGAAAATGCCCCCGCCGCCTTTATCGGCATGCTCGCCGGCAACAACATCGGCAAGCGCATGGTCGAGGTCTAGGCGACTACACCCGTTCCAGCACCATGGCGATGCCCTGGCCGACGCCGATGCACATGGTACACAGGGCATAGCGTTCTTTGCGCTGGTGAAGTTCCTCAACGGCGGTCAGCACCAGGCGGGCGCCGCTCATGCCCAGGGGATGACCGAGGGCGATGGCGCCGCCGTTGGGATTGACGTGCTCGGCGTCGTCGGGAAGGCCGAGTTCGCGCAATACCGCCAGGGCCTGCGCCGCGAAGGCTTCGTTGAGTTCGATCACCGCCATGTCGTCGAGCCGGAGGCCGGTGCGCTCAAGCAGTTTGCGCACCGCCGGCACCGGGCCGACGCCCATGATGTTTGGCGCGATGCCCGCCGACGCCATGCCGACGACACGCGCCCGGGGTTCCAGGCCCTGGGCCTTGGCGGCGGCTTCCGAGGCGACGATCAGCGCCGCCGCGCCATCGTTGATGCCCGAGGCATTGCCCGCCGTCACCGTGCCGTCCTCGCGGAACGGCGTCGGCAGCCTGGCCAGCCCTTCTGTTGTGGTGTCGGCGCGGGGATGCTCATCCGCTTCGAAGATGACCGGGTCGCCCTTGCGGCGCTTTATGCTCACGGGAATGATTTCGCGGGCCAGGCGGCCTGACTCCTGAGCCCGTCCGGCGCGTTGCTGGCTGCGCAGGGCAAAGGCATCCTGGTCGGCCCGGGTGATCTGGAATTCCTCGGCCACGTTCTCGGCGGTCTCGGGCATGGAGTCGACGCCGAATTCGTTCTTGATCTGCGCATTGACGAAGCGCCAGCCCATGGTGGTGTCATAGATTTCGGCGCGGCGCGAAAACGCTGTGTCGGCCTTGGGCATGACGAAGGGCGCCCGCGACATATTTTCGACGCCGCCGGCGATAGCCGCTGCCGCTTCGTCGAGCCGGATCGCCCGGGCCGCCGCGCCGACCGCCTCGATGCCCGACCCACAGAGACGATTAACCGTAGAGGCGGGGACCTCGGTGGGCAGCCCGGCGATCAGCAGAGACATGCGGGCGACGTTGCGATTGTCTTCGCCGGCCTGGTTGGCGCAACCGAATACCACCTCGTCGAGCGTTGATGCGTCAATACCGGGGTTGCGCGCCATGAGAGCCTTGAGCGGTTCGGCGCCGAGGTCGTCCGCCCGGACCGCGGACAGGCCGCCGCCAAAGCGGCCGATGGCGGTGCGGGCGGCGTCGCAAATGAAGGCTTCGGTCATGATGTCAGTCTCCTGAATTGAGTGGTGCCGGTACGAACAGGGCGTCGAGAGCCATGACACCGTCGGCACCGGCGAGCAATGGGTTGATATCGGCTTCGTCCAGGGCGTTGCCCATATGGGCGGCCAGCCACGACAGCCGCGTAACCGTATCGATCAAGGCCTCGACGTCAGAGGGCGCGGCGCCGCGCACGCCGTCGAGTAGTTTGCGCGAGGCCAGGCTGTCGATGGCGCCGCGCGCCTCGGCCGGGCTGACCGGCGCCAGCATGGCCCGGACGTCGCCCATGAGTTCGACGAAGATGCCGCCGGCGCCGACCAGCACCAGGGGACCGTACTGGGGGTCGTTCTTGATGCCGAGGATCATTTCGACACCGCCGCCACTGACCTGAGCGGCGACCAGGGCGCGCGGGCCCAGCCGGCCGGCGATATCGTCATAGGCATCGCCAACCGCATCTTCGGTGCCAAGGTTAAGGCGAACGCCGTCCGCGTCGGTCTTGTGCAGGACGCCTTCGGCGGCGGTTTTGAGCACGACGGGCAGGCCGATCTCTCGGGCCGCGGCCACGGCCTCGTCCCGGGAATTCACCACCCGGTGGGCCGGTACGCCAATGCCGTAGTCCGACAGCAGGCGCAGGCTGTCCGCCTCATCCAGGGTTTCGCCGGCGGCCAGACGCCGGCGCCAATGGTCGCGCGTCTCATGGGGGATTGCCGGGGCGGTGGTTTCGCGCTTGCCCGCCCGGTGGTCGCGGTAGGCGAGGGCGTTGCCCACCGCCTTGAGAGCCGGCACCGTGCCGTCGAGTACGGGAATGCCCATGCGGGTATATTCGATGGCCATGTCGTCATGATCGACGGCGCTGTAGTTGGTGGCGAAGGCCATGGGCTTGTGTGTGGTGGCGAAGGCGCTCACCCCGGCCTGGGCGCAGAGCTGGCTGTAGTCACTGTTGGTACGCAAATCCAAAAAGAACACACCAAGAGCCGTGTCCGGATCGGCCATGAGCGCTGCGAAGCAGTCTCGAATCTTACCGTCGAAGTCGTCGAATTCGCCGAACGCGTCCAAAGGGTTTTCCGCCGCCAGGCCGGTGTCGAGTCGGGCCTCCAGCGTGGCCACGGTATGGTCGTTGATGACCGCGAAGGGCACGTTATGCGCGCTGGCCAGATCGGCGATCATCTCGCGCTCACCACCGGACTCGTGGATGGTCGCCAGGGCGCCGGGGCCGGGCCGCCGCTCATTCTGCATGAGCAACATGGTCGCCGCCAGTTCGTCGAGGGTGTCGACCCGTAACACGCCATAACGCCGGCACACCGCATCGAAGGCCTGATCGTCACCGACCAGGGCGCCGGAGTGGCTGATGGCCATGCGCGCCGCCGCCTCTGTGCGTCCGGTTTTGAGCACCACTACGGGTACGTCGCGGGCGGCGGCTTTTTCCAGGGCGGCAATGAAGCCGTCGGGATCGCGAACGGTTTCCAGAAACAGGCCGATCAGCCGTGTCGACTCCTGGTCGAGGGCGTAATCCATATAGTCGGAGACGGTGACCGACAACTCGCGGCCGGTGGAGACCGCCATGTTCAACGGCATGCGATCACTGTTGTCGGCGATGGCGCCATAGGCCGAGCCGGACTGGGCGAAAAACGCAATGGAGCCCGGTTCCCGGTGGCGCATGCGATAGCCGGTGACGCTGATGCCGGCCTGGTAATTGCAATAGCCCAAGCAGTTGCCGCCGCAGATCGGCAGCTTTGCCTCATGGGCATTGGCGGAAAGACGGGCGGCCAGGGGCGGGTCGCTGTCGTCCTCAAGCACGCAGCTGCCGAAGATCGACACCGCCCGCGTGTTGGTCTCGAGAACAATCTCGAACTGCTGCTCAAGGCGCGAATCAGCGACCGCCATGACCGCCAGATCGACGGTCTCCGGCAGATCGCGGAGGGTCGGGTAGCAGATCGTGCCGTCGATTTCGTCGTAGCGAGGATTGACCAGATAAACGGTGCCGCCATAGCGGTCGGGTCCCAGTGTTTCGATCATCCGCTGGCCGGCGCTCCACGCCCGCGGCGAGGCGCCGACGATAGCGATGGAACGGGGTTCGAGAAGGGGGGTGAGCCAGTGTGACATGGTACTTCTAAAAGTGGTTCTTTTGGCGCGGGTATGAGGCGTCGAATTCCCTAGCGAAGGCTGTGTCATTTGTATACCAACAGTGCCGAATTACCATACCCGTCGCGGACCGGCCGCGTTGGGCCACCGGATGGGCCGTGGATGTGACCGACGAAACCGACAATCCGCCAGGCGATAGAACGACGGGCGACGAACCGACAGTCGAGCGGGCGCAGGCAGCAACCAGTCTGGGCCATGAATGCCGGCTCCAGGGCATGCTGGCCATGCCTCTGGTGGCGACCAGCCTGGCCGAGCTCGGCATGTGGTACACCGACGCCATGGTTGTCGGCCGGCTGGGCAATGTGGAATTGGCCGCCGTCAGCCTCTCGGGCCTGCTCGTTTGGGAGATCATCCTGGCCGGCGTGGCGGTGATTTCCATGGTCGGCGTCATCGTCGGCAAGGCGTTCGGACAGGGCGACAGGGTCGCAAGTCGTCGGGCGTTGCAGCAGGGCCTGTGGGTCGCGGTTACACTCACCCCGCCGGCAATGTTGGTGACGTGGTTCCTGGTGGATGCGCTCGCCTATACCAACCAGGATCCTGAAGTTCTGGTGCTCGGCGAAGAATATCTCCATGCCATGGTGTGGGCCATCCCACCCATGCTGTGCTACGCGGCCTTGCAGCACTTCCTGACCGGGCTGTCGCGGCCCTTTGTCATTACCGGTACCGTGTGGCTCGCCCTGCCCATCAACTTGGCGCTGAACTACGTCTTGGTGTTCGGCGCCTTCGGAGTGCCGGCGCTGGGCGTCGCCGGCGCCGGCTATGCCTCCAGCATCGTCGGCTGGCTGATGTTCCTTTCATTAGGCGCCTATTTGTCCATGGCCAAAGCGATCCGGCCCTACAGGATCTTCCACGAGCTGTTTGTCTTCCATGGTGAAACCTGGCGGCAAATTTGGCGATTGGGATTGCCGACCGCCGGCACCTGGATGATCTACGGATCGGTGTTCCAGTTGATCACCATCTTCATGGGGGCGTTCGGGGCCGTGGCCCTCGCCGCCAATCATATCGCGGTCAGCGCTCTGGCGTTTCAGTCGATTCTCGCCGAGGCGTTGGGCGAGGCCGCCTCGGTGCGCGTCGCCCAGGAGACCGGCGCCAGCCGTGACGCCGCCGCGACCCGGGCCGGGTGGCTTGCCATCGGTGTCGGTGCAGCCCTTGGCCTGCCCCTTGCAATCTGTCTGTGGTTCAATCCGGGTATCCTCGCGGCGGTGTTTCTCGATGTCGATGATCCGGCAAACACGGCAACCCTCGCGGCGGCTGCCGGCCTGGCGAAAATTGGCGCCATCATGGTGGTTTTCGAAGGTGTCGAGATGATCACCGGACGCTGTTTGCGGGGCCTCTACGACACCTACGTGCCCATGTGGCTCGCGGCGTTCGGAATTTGGGGCCTGTCGCTTCCCGCTGCCCTAATTTTTGCCTTTGCTCTCGATATGGGACCAAGCGGCCTGTGGTACGGCATGACCGTCGGCGCGGTGGCGACATGCGTGCTGCTGCTTCGCCGTTGGCGCCAATTGCGGACCGGCGCTAGAGCTTAGTCGGTCCCGAGCTGGTAGTTCTCGACAACTTGAGCCTGGATGACGCCGGCGTGCAGCGCCAGCAGGACGATACGGGCATCGAGACTATCGCCTGCGTTAAGGGCCGCCTCCAGGCGCGCCTCCGTGGCTTCGGTCAGGGCCAGGCCGTTAGCTTCGGTGAAGCCTTGCGAGCCCAGCATGCAATAGCCGAGCATTTCTGCCGCCGCATGGTAATCCCGTGGCCCCGGATTGCCGCCGCCGTTGGCCGCCTTGAGGAGATTGAAGGTCGTTAGCTGTACCGCATCGGGCACCAGATTGGGGTGCAGACCGACGTCACGCACCGCCTGGTCGAGGCGTTTCATCGCGGGGGAGCGTCCGAAAAGACCGAAGAAGCCAAACATTGGGGGCAGGCTACACCACACCGGCCAGCGGCAAAAGCCGATCGATGACGAAGGTGGCTACGAGTGCCCGGCGCGTCCGCTGAACGCCGCCGACCGTACACGAGAAAGTGAACGAATATAGCAAGTTATATCCGGCAAACGTTTGATGGCGACTGTCGCAGATGAGAATGTTTCTCAATTATACGACATGCTTGATCCAGCGGATTGAGTTGGTCGATGGTCGGCAGCCTCGCGCCATGGACTGTTGACGACAACTCTCTCCGTGCCCAGGAAATAGGAGGCGGGGATGTATCAGATTAATTTCAAAGTGTTAGTGTTGGTCGCTCTTACGTGCCTTTGTCTGAGTACGGTGCCAGCCATGTCGGCGGGCGGTGGCGGTGACTCAGGAGGTTCCGGTGGCGATGGCGGTTCCGATAGCAATCGCGTCGATGTGGCGCGATCCGGTGGCAGCGAAAGAGATTGGGCCATCCCCGAATACGCCGCCGCCGTGGACGCCATCGAAGCCAAGGACTGGGCCATGGCTATCGACCTCATGAAACAGGTGGTGGTCAGTTGTAAAGCCCCCTTTCTATGTACCACTTTCTAATAGAGTCTCGGGCA
>JAYGEF010000011.1:0-6972 GCA_046582535.1 Alphaproteobacteria bacterium | reverse complement strand
TCGCCGCCGCCGAGGCCAGTGGCGGATCGGCCACGGTCGAGGCGGTTTCCGGCGGCGGCGACGCCGGGCTCTCGACCTTCGTCGGCCAGGACCTGTCGAGTTCGGAACGGCCCGAGCTGACCAGCGCCCGCATCGTCATTTCCGGCGGCCGCGGCATGCAATCGGGCGACAACTTCCACATGCTGGAATCCGTCGCCGATCTGCTTGGCGCGGCGGTCGGCGCGTCCCGCGCGGCGGTCGACGCCGGCTACGTGACCAACGAGTATCAGGTCGGCCAGACCGGCAAGATCGTCGCCCCGGACCTCTACATCGCGGTCGGTATCTCGGGCGCCATTCAGCATCTTGCCGGCATGAAGGACTCCAAGGTCATCGTCGCCATCAACAAGGACGAGGAGGCGCCGATCTTCCAGGTTGCCGACTATGGTCTTGTCGGTGATCTGTTCGAAGTGGTGCCGGCCCTCAAGGCCGCCCTCGAAGAAAACCCGCCGTCGCGTTAGACTGTTCGCAAATAGCAAGGGCCCACACCGATGATTGAAAAGATTGGCGTAATCGGCACCGGCCAGATGGGCATCGGCATTGCCCAGGTCTGTGCCGTGTCCGGCGTTGCGACCACGATGCTCGACATCGACCCGGCCCGGGTGGACGCCGCCATTGCGGCCATCGGCAGCAATCTCGACCGCCAGGTTGCGCGCGAGCGCATTAGCGCCGCTGACAAGGATGCGGCTCTCGGGCTGCTGTCGAAGGCGGCCGAATACGGTGACCTCGCCGATTGCGATCTGGTCATCGAGTCGGTCAGCGAGATCGAGGCGCTCAAGCGCGAGGTCTTCACGGCGCTCTGCGCCGTGCTCAAGCCCGAGGCCATCATCGCCACCAACACCTCGTCGATCTCGGTGACCAAGCTGGGCTCCAATACGGACCGGCCGGGCAAGTTCATGGGCATGCATTTCATGAACCCGGTGCCGGCCATGAAGCTGGTCGAACTGATCCGCGGCCTGGCCACCGACCAGGAGACTTTTGCCGAGGTTCGCGAGCTCACCCTCAAGCTCAACAAGACACCGGTCAGTGCCGAGGACTTCCCGGCCTTCATGGTCAACCGCATCCTGCTGCCGATGATCAACGAGGCGGTCTACACGCTCTACGAGGGGGTCGGCTCGGTCGAGGCTATCGACAGCGCCATGAAGCTCGGCGCCAACCATCCCATGGGGCCCCTGGAACTGGCTGATTTCATCGGTCTCGACATCTGTCTGGCGGTCATGCAGGTGCTCTACGAAGGCCTCGCCGACACCAAGTACCGGCCCTGTCCGTTGCTCGTTAAATACGTCGAGGCCGGCTGGCTCGGGCGCAAGACCGGCCGTGGCTTTTACGACTATTCCGGCGACGAGCCCGTGGCGACGAGATGATTTTTACCATCGGTCATCGAAGAAATGACCGATGGGCGTTACTTGTTGAATGGCGCGTTCAAGCGCCACGCGGGCTGGCGTCACGCAAGCTCCCGCCGAACGGTCGGCGACCCGCAGTCACGGGCTGAAAGCAGGGGAGCGCGGATTCCGGCGGTCATTCTTGTGGCCGCTGGCAAGCGCGACCGCGCGTCCGCCGCTTATGCGGCGGGAGCCCCAGTCTGTGTTAACACAAGAGTGGGCGATTGAACGCTCTTACCAAAAAGGCGAAGCACAATGGACTCCTGGACCATTTATCTCTCGGGCGAAATTCACTCGGACTGGCGCGAGCGCATCCACGCCCGGGTTGAGGCCGCCGGATTGGCGGTTGAACTGGTCTCGCCGGTCACCGACCACGACACCAGCGACAACGCCGGGGTGGAAATCCTCGGGGCCGAGGACAACAGCGTCTGGCACGACAGCAAGGGCGCCAGGCTCAACGCCATCCGCACCCGCACCTTGATCGAGCAGGCCGATGTGGTGGTGGTACGCTTCGGCGAAAAGTACCGCCAGTGGAACGCCGCCTTCGACGCCGGCTACGCCGCCGCCATCGGCACCCCGATCATCACCATGCACGGCCCCGACACCGCCCACGCCCTCAAGGAGGTCGACGCCGCCGCCCTGGCCGTCACCGAAACCCCCGAACAGGTGGTAAAAATCCTCGCCTACGTCACCCAAGGCAAGCTGTAGGGCCCTGCCCGCGACGGTTACTGGTGCCCGGTGTGGACCGGCGGCAAACGGCCGATCCACGGCATGGCTTCTTCGAGATCCCGGGCGAGACGGATAAGGATTGCCTCGTGGCCGAACCCGGCGACGATCTGAATGCCGATGGGCAGACCATCGGAACTCTGCCCGAGGGGCAGGGAAATCGATTGCTGTCCCGTCACATTGAAGGCTCCCATGAACTGGTAAAGCCCGGTGTCGCCTTTCCAGAACTCATCGGTGCTCAGGTTCTCGTTGGTTGTCGCATAGAGCCCGTGAGGTTGGGCGGTGCGGGGCATGCTCGGCGTCAGCAAAACATCGAATTTTTCCGTCGCCATGCCGACATCGGCGCGGACCTTGCGCATGGCCTCGAATATTGTCCCGGCATGGGACAGGGGAAAATCTTTGCTTTGCCGATAAACATTCAAATTAACCGGCTCCAGGGTGGTTTCATCGATCGGGCGGCCCAACGCTTCGGCGGCGCGGTCGAGGGACGTGATGCCCAGATGAAAGCCGCCCGTCACGGCGGTCTTGACGTCCATGAGGTCGAACGGGGCGTTCATTTCTTCCAGGTTATGGCCCAAGCCTTCGACGACCCCGGCGACAGCCTGAAGCAGCGCCAGAATCTCAGGCTCGATTTCCATGTCCCCCCAGGCTGTCGTCGCCACGCCGACATTCAGTGTCGCCGTGGCCCGGCCGAGTTCTTCCACATAGGGCCCCGCCGGTGGCGCGATGATGAAGGGGTCGCCCGCACGGGGGCCCGAGAAGACATCGAGGGCCAATGCCATGTCGCGAACAGTCGGGCAAACAACGAATTCGCGGGTAAGACCGAACAGCGAGCCCTGCCTCGCCGGACCGCCGGATATTCTTCCCCGCGAAGGGTTGAGCCCGACAACGCCGCAGTTGGCCGCCGGAATGCGGATCGAGCCGCCGCCGTCGGAAGCATGGGCAATCGGCACGATGCCCGAGGCAACGGAGACGGCGGAGCCGCCGGAAGAACCCCCCGCCGTCAGGTCCAAATTCCACGGATTGCGCGTGATGCCCGACAGTATCGATTCGGTAAAGCCCGCCGTGCCCAGTTCGGGCGTTGCCGAGCGGCCGACGATTCGCAATCCGCTCGCCTTGGCGCGCCGCATGTAGTAGCTGTCCGACGTCGGCCGGATGCCCGCGAACAATCGGCTGCCATTTTCCTGCAGGCGGTCTTTTTCGGTGGCGCCGATGTCTTTGCGCAGGAAGGGCACGCCGGCGAACGGGCCTGCCGCCGGGCCGTCGATTTCTTCGGCATCCTGATAGAACTCCAGAATTCCGTTCAATCGAGGATTGACCCGGTCATGGGCCTGCCTCGCCAATGCCGCCAGTTCCGCCGCTGTCACCTCGCCGGCGTTGACAAGCGCGCCGATGCCGGTGGCGTCAGAGGCCAAATACTCATGCAAATCGGTCATCAATTGCCCTAATCGATTCTGTTCGGTGGATGATAATAGGCGTGCCGTCGGCCCGTCGCCAGCCCTACTCGGCGCTGGCCGTGCTTGTGGGCAGGGTCAGGTAGTAGCGAATCAGGGCAACCGATTCCCGGCTGTCCCATTCGGCGGTGCCGACCACGCGGCCGACCTCGAAGCCCCGGTGGTCGATCAGGATGGTGGTCGGCAGGCCGGTCACCTTGAGTTGCCGTGACAGGCGGCCGTAGGGGTCGTGGTAGCCGCCGAGTTGGCGCAGGCCGAAATGTTCGTAGAACGGGCCGATGACCTCGGCCTCGCGGTCCTCGCTGATGGCCAGCACCTCGAAGCCGGCGCCGCCGAGTTCGGTTTGCAGGCGCTCGAGCGACGGCATTTCGCGCACGCAGGGCGGGCACCAGGTGGCCCAGAAGTTTATCAACACCACGGTGCCGCGTTTGTCTTCCAGGGTCACCAGGGCGCCTTCGGCGTCGGTGAAGCGGACATCGATCAGCCGCCTGGCCGGCATGGTGACTTGGAAGCCCAGAACCCTCTCGGCGTCGTTGATGGCCTCGGCCCTTGAGGCTGCCGAGGCCGAGTGAAGGCTTGATTGCGCGGCGAATGCGGCGACAATGGCGCCCAACACCAAGCTCGCGCAAATGTGAGCGGTATTTTTCAACATGGATGCCACAATAGTCGAACCATGAATGCCAAGGCAAAGCACAACACCGTGAAAGAATCCAAGGCTAATCCACCCCAGGCCAACCCCATGTGGGGCGGGCGTTTTGCCGCTGGCCCGGATGCGCTCATGGAGGCTATCAACGCCTCCATCGATTTCGACAAGCGGCTCTATGCCCACGACATCGCCGGCTCACGGGCGCATTGTTCCATGCTGGTCGCCCAGGGCATCTTGAGCGAGGCCGACGGTACGGCGATTATTGGCGGCCTCGACACCATCGAGGCGGAGATCGAGGCCGGCGATTTCGTCTTCGACGCCGGGCTTGAGGACATCCATATGAATGTCGAGGCGCGGCTTATCGCGCTGATCGGCGAGGCCGGCGGGCGGCTCCACACCGGGCGCTCGCGCAACGACCAGGTGGCGACCGACATCCGCCTGTGGCTGCGCGACGTGATCGACAGTTTCGATGGCGATTTCCAGGCCCTCCAAGCGGCGCTGATCGATCAGGCCGAGACCCACGCCGGAACCGTCATGCCCGGCTTCACCCATTTGCAGTCGGCCCAGCCGGTAACCTTCGGCCACCACATGATGGCCTATGTGGAGATGGTTGGCCGCGACCGGGGCCGTCTCGCCGACTGCCGCAAGCGGCTCAACGAAAGCCCGCTCGGCGCCGCCGCTCTGGCCGGCACGTCGTTCCCCATCGACCGCGCCGCCACCGCCATCGCGTTGGGTTTCGATGGGCCCATGGCCAACTCCATGGACGCGGTGTCGGATCGCGATTTCATTGTCGAATTTCTCGCCGCCGCGTCCATCGCCGCCGTCCACCTGTCGCGCCTGGCCGAGGAGCTCGTCCTGTGGTCGAGCGCCCAGTTCGCTTTCGTCCGCATGTCGGACAGCTTCACCACCGGCTCGTCGATCATGCCGCAGAAGCGCAACCCCGACGCCGCCGAGCTGGTCCGCGGCAAGACCGGCCGGGTGGTCGGCGCCCTGGTCTCCCTGCTGACCACCCTTAAGGGCCTGGCCCTGACCTTCAGCAAGGACATGCAGGAGGACAAGGAGCCGCTGTTCGACGCCACCGACAATCTGGCGCTTTCCGTCCGCGCCACCACCGGCATGATTGCCAGCATGACCGTCAATCCGGACGCCATGATGGCCGCCACCGCCGCCGGCTTCCCCACCGCCACGGACCTGGCCGACTGGCTGGTGCGCGAGCTCGGCTTGCCGTTCCGCGGCGCCCATCACGTGGTTGGCCGTATCGTTCGCCTCGCCGAAGAGAGCAACGTCGGTATCGCCGAGGTACCGCTCAAAGCCATGCAGGCGGTTGAGAGCCGCATCGACGAGCGGGTCTTTGACGTGCTCACCGTCGAGCGCTCCGTGGCCAGCCGCACCAGCTACGGCGGCACCGCGCCGGACCAGGTGCGCGCCGCCATCGCCGCGGCGCGGGAGCGTTTCCTGTGAGCCGCCTTATGGTTATTCTGGTGGTCGTCCTGCTCGCCGGTGGTGTTTCGGCCTGTGGCAAGAAGGGGCCCTTGGAGGCGCCGGCCGCCGGCCTTGCCGGCACCTATGAGGTCACGCCCACATGAACCATTTTGATTACCGCGACGGCGTGCTGCATGCCGAGGACGTCTCGCTCAGGGACATTGCGGCGTCCGTGGCGACACCGTTCTATTGCTATTCGACAGCGACGCTCGAGCGCCACTACCGGGTGTTTGCCGAAGCCTTCGCCGACGTACCGGCGACCATCTGCTATGCCCTCAAGGCCAACGGTAATATCGCCGTGGTGCGAACCTTCGCCGATCTCGGCGCCGGCGCCGACGTGGTTTCCGGCGGCGAGCTGCGCCAGGCCATGGCTGCCGGGGTGGCGCCGACCAAGATCGTGTTCTCCGGCGTCGGCAAGACCGTCGAGGAGATTGGCCAGGGGCTCGACGTAGGCATTATGCAGTTCAACGTGGAATCCCTGCCCGAACTCGAGGCCATCGCCGCTATTGCCGAGGCGCGCGGCCAGTGCGCCCCGGTGGCGCTGCGGGTCAACCCGGATGTCGACGCTCTGACCCACGAAAAGATTTCCACCGGCCGCAGCCATAACAAGTTCGGCCTCGCCATGGACGACGTGGCGGCAGCCTGCGCCCGGGCCGGCGAACTGCCCGGCGTCGATTTGGTCGGCCTCGCTGTTCATATCGGTTCCCAGCTTACGGACTTGGGGCCCTTCGAGGCCGCGTTCGAGCGTTTGGCGCAAATGGTTCGCGACCTGCGTAACCAGGGCTATGCCATGCGCCGCCTCGACCTGGGCGGCGGTCTCGGCATTCAGTACGCCAACGAGACGCCGCCATCGCCGGCCGCCTATGGCGCCATGGTCAAGCGGGTAACCAAAGGCCTCGACTGTGAGCTGATCCTCGAGCCCGGGCGGATGATTGTCGGCAACGCCGGGGTGCTGGTCAGCCGGGTGGTCTACGTCAAGGAATCCGCCGGCCGGCGTTTCGTCATTGTCGATACCGCCATGAATGATCTGCCGCGCCCGGCCCTTTATGGCGCCTATCACCATATCGAACCGGTGGCGGCGCCGGCCGCTGATGCGGTGATCGCGCCTGCCGATGTGGTCGGGCCGATTTGTGAAAGCGGCGACACCTTCGCTCTGGAGCGGCCCTTGCCGCCGGTGTCCGCCGGCGACTTGATAGCGTTTCGCACCGCCGGCGCGTACGGTGCCATCATGGCGTCGAGCTACAAT
>JAYGEF010000516.1:0-7890 GCA_046582535.1 Alphaproteobacteria bacterium | reverse complement strand
GCCGCGCGAAACATTGATGAAATAACTTCCCGGCTTCATGGCGGCCAGTGCCGCGGTGTCGATCAGATTTCCGTTGTCACTGGTCAGCGGCATGTGAAGCGTGAAGACATCGCTTTGGCCGAGCAACGCCATGAGGTCGTCGACACGCTCGACCCCGTCGGGCCAGGCGTCGGCCGGTACATAGGGATCGTAGCCGACGACGCGGCCGAAAAATGGTGTGGCGTACGTCGCAACGATGCGGCCGATGTTGCCCAGCCCGGCGATGCCGAAGGTCATGGTGTTGGGACGGCGCAGCGGCCCATGGGCCGTGTAGTCGAAGATACCGGCGTGCATGTCGCGATCATAAAGCGGCAGGCCGCGAACCAGGGACAGGGCCATGGCCAGGGTGTGGGTCGCCACCTCGGTAATATTGGCGGTCGGCACGTTGCTCACCCAGATGCCATGGTCGCGAGCGGCGTCCTGATCGACGATATCGACGCCGATGGCGGGGCAGCTGATCATGCGCAGATTGGGCAGGGCTTCGAAGATCTCCCGGGGGATGGCAGACTCCACGGCGATGAGCGCCGTGGCATTGGCGCCGGCGGCGATGATGTTTTCGACCGTGCCGTCGGGCTCAAAGACAACACTCATGCCGGCTTGCTTCAGCATGGCGACTTCGATGGGACAGATTTCTTCCGTGTAGTCGACAATCAGAACTTCAAACATGGTCTCACCATTGAATGGGATGTAGGTGGTCTTGATCTATTCCCCGAGGCCAAGCTCTTCGACCATCCGCTCGCGCATGAGGAATTTCTGGATCTTGCCGGTGACGGTCATGGGAAAACCGTCGACGAATTTCACGTAGCGGGGAATCTTGTAGTGGGCGATCTGGCCCTTGCAATAGGTCTTGATGTCGTCCTCGCTGGCATTCTCGCCGTCGCGCAACATGATCCAGGCGCAGAGTTCCTCGCCGTACCTTTCATCGGGTACGCCGATAACCTGTACATCCTGGACCTTCGGGTGGCCGTAGAGAAACTCCTCGACTTCCCGGGGATAGACGTTCTCGCCGCCGCGAATGACCATGTCCTTGATGCGCCCGACGATATTGCAATAACCATCGTCGTCGATGGTCGCCATGTCGCCGGTGTGCATCCAGCCGGCACTATCAATGGCCTCGCGGCTGCGTTCCTCGTCGCCCCAATAGCCCAGCATGACGCAATAGCCCCGGGTCAGCAGTTCGCCGGCCTCGCCGCGCGGCGTCACCCGGCCGTCGCTGTCGATGATCTTAACTTCCACATGGGGAAAGATGCGGCCGACTGTGGAAACCCGCCGCTCCAGCGGATCGTCGGTCGAGCTTTGAAAACTGACCGGGCTGGTTTCCGTCATGCCGTAGGCGATGGTCACCTCGGCCATGTGCATCTCACTGACAACCCGGTTCATGACTTCGATGGGGCAGGGTGAGCCGGCCATGATGCCGGTGCGCAGCGAGCTCAAATCAAAGCGTTCGAATTCCGGATGGTCGAGCTCGGCGATAAACATGGTCGGCACGCCGTAGGCGGCGGTGCAGCGCTCGGTCTCGATGGTCTCGAGAACCGCCAGGGGTTCAAAACCCTCGCCCGGGAAAATCATGGCGGCGCCGTGGGTTATGCAGGCAATGTTGCCCAGCACCATGCCGAAGCAGTGATAGAGCGGCACCGGGATGCAAATTCGGTCCTTCTTCGTGAGGCGCTGGGCCTCGCCGATGAAGTAGCCGTTATTGAGAATGCCGTGGTGGGTCAGGGTGGCGCCCTTGGGTTGCCCCGTGGTACCGCTGGTGAATTGAATATTGATGGCGTCGTCGAACTGCAGTTGGCCGGCGAGGTCGGCCAGACGCTTCTCACCGCCGTCCAGGGGCACATCGGCGTAATTGACCATGCCCGCCGTGGTCTCGTCGCCCAGACGAATGACCAGACGCAGATCGGGCAGGCGCGCGGCTTGGAGGTCGCCCGGTTCGGCGTCGTCGAGTTCGGGCGCAAGGTCGCGCAGCATGGCGATGTAGTCGCTCGACTTGAATTTGTCCGCGAGGATCAGCGCCTTGCAGCCGACCTTGGTCAGGGCGTACTCAAGCTCGGTCAGGCGATAGGCGGGATTGATGTTGACCAGGATCAGCCCGGCCTTGGCGGTGGCGAACTGGGTGACCACCCATTCGGCGCAATTGGGCGACCAGATGCCGATGCGGTCGCCGGGCTCGAGCCCCCGTTCGATCAGGCCATTGGCCAGGGCATCGACCCTCAGCTTGAACGCGGCGTAGGTCCAGCGAACGTCCTGATGGCGGACCACCAGAGCCTCCTGATCGGGCCAGCTCGCCACGGCCTTGTCGAAGTGAGCGCCGATGGTATCGCCGATCAGGGCCTTGTCGCTGGTCCCGTGCACATAGCTTTCGTTAAGGCTTGTCACGTGTCGCTCCATTGCCCGGCAGCATGATTGATCGTTGACATGATGAAGCAGCCCCCTGTTGCTGTCCACAAAACGGACTGTTGCAATGGCCAAAATATGTTGATTTGCTAGTGATGCCGCGTTGCAACACCGCCCAAAAAGGTGAAACGGGGATGCGTCGAAGTCCTTGACACCAATGGTAAACGAACTATACCTGCCCAGAACGTTTCGCAGTCGTTTCGCGACCCGAACAATCGTCATTCGGTTGACTTGGTTATCACCTGACATTGTGAGCGTTATAAATCGTAGGGCCGTTACACAATGTTCGGCACGACAATCGACACACTAGTTAGAGGTTACAGGCTATGCCTATCGGAACCGTAAAATGGTTTAATCCCACCAAAGGGTACGGATTTATCGAACCCGAAGAGGGCGGCAAGGACGCGTTTGTCCATATTTCCGCCGTCGAGCGCGCTGGACTCAGCGGCCTCAATGAAGGCCAGAAAGTTTCCTTCGAGCTCCAGACCGGGCAGAACGGAAAGACTTCGGCAGAGAATCTTTCTCTCGTCGACTAACGGGTATTGTGCGCCGCTTGCTCTTTTGATGCAAGCGGTGCCGCTTCCCATATGAGTTCCTGAGAATAGCGGGTTTCCGGCGGTACATCCGTACTACATGGAATTCCGCTTCAGGTGTCTCTTTCCGGTCCGCGTGACTGGGGATAAAGGCCGTGCATTGCACGGCTTTTTTCTTGTACGCGGTGCCATGCCGGGAAACCAAAAAACACGGGCCCCCGGTGTTCGCCGGAGGCCCGCATGTTATACGGCCAATTACGTTAGCCTGGTCTACATCGCTGTGGGAATCCACGACCGCCAGGTGTCCTCGTTGGCGGCCATCCACTTGCGCACGGCGGCCTTGAAGTCGAGGCCCAGGCCGGTGATGCGCTCGGCGTCCATGCACTGCCAGGCGGCGACCGGGCAGGCCAGCAGACGGCCCTGGGGCTCGGCCTCGGGCACCGTGAACAGATGTTGGTACTTCGCCAAGTCGGCATAGCTCTTGAGGTCCGGGGCCACGGCGTCGATACCACGGGAGGCGCAGTTTAGCGCAATTCGTGGTTTTCGGCCACTTTCACCGTATTGCGGCGCACCGTAGCCCACCATAAAGACGGGCATCTGGTCAGGAAATCGACCCCGGACCGTAGGCCCCCACGAGCAGTTCGCCATCGGCGAAGCGTTCAAGGCGGTACGCCGAAATATCAATATCCGGCGTCATGCCGAGGGCCGACTTGGCGACCATTTCGCTTACGGCCGGCACGAGTTTGAAGCCATGGCCGGAAAAGCCGCAGGCCAGATGAAGGCCGGGCACGCTCTCGACCGGGCCGAGGATAGGGTTCCAGTCGGGCGTGATGTCGTAGGGGCCATCCCAGGTACCAGTGAATTCGCCTTTGCTATAGGCCGGCATGCGGTGAGCCAACTGCTCACCAAGACCCGCAATGAAATTCATATCCACCGGCACCTCCATGTTTTCCAGGCTGTCCAATGGATGTCCGAAATCGCCGGTCCCGACCAGGGCTCCCTTGGCGGTGGTTGGCCGGACGTACATCTTGTTGGCGGTGGTCAAATCCTTGACGATAGGAAAACTGTTTTCATAGGGCTCATCGGCGCCGAAGGTCACCACCGTGTGGCGGGATATCTCGATGGGAATATCAATATCCAACCACGGGCCGAGACGCGGTGACCACGGCCCCATGGCGGCGACCACTAGATCGGCCGAAATTTCACCGGCATAAGTCTCGATGCCCGTGACACGGTCGCCATCGCGCATCAGTCCAAGCACGGCGCGGTTGCGCAACAACTCGACACCCAGGTCGAGACCGGCGCGAACATAAGAATAGGTGGTCTGGCTTGGGTCGGCGAAACCGGAGCGCGGCTCATAGCCAATCGCCGCCACGTCATCGAGAGCGAGCAGGGGGTTGAGCGCCTTGGCTTCACCGGCATCGACTGCGTAGGTCTCGGCGCCGGCGTCGGCCTGCAGGGCAAGATTTTTCTCAAGGCTGGTGGCGACGTCGCCTTCCGGGGCGAGAATCAGATAGCCGGTATGAACCCAACCACAATCGGCTTCGTCATGGCCGAGGGATTCGCGGAAGTTTTCGAATACACCGAGGCTGTGCTGGGCCAGACGGGTATTGCTCGGAATGGAATAATGGGTGCGAATGATGGCGCAGGATTTAGCCGTGCCGCCGGAGCAGGTTTGTTCCCGCTCTATGAGCAACACCCGCTCACAGCCCAGAGACTTGAGGTGAAACGCCGTCGCCGCGCCAACCACGCCGCCGCCGATCACTATGGCATCATAGGAATTCGTCATCACACACCACCTTAATTGACATTCCATCGTGATAGCGCGATGACGCGACGCTGTCACGGCTTTGCCGCCCATGGGCGACGTGTTATTGATCACCCGAGCCCGATAAATGCCAAGGAGGGGCAACAATGAGCCCACAATCGGGCATTGCGGTAGCCCCGTCCAAGGGCGCGGCCGATGAGAATTTTCCAGTTGGGTCGTGGCTGTTGCCAGCTCGGCTCAGGCCGCACGTGGCATTATTCTACAACGTGGTGCGGGCAGCCGATGATATCGCCGACCACGGGACGCTGACAGCGGAACAAAAAATCGCCGGGCTCGATGCTTTCGATCTTGCCTTGCGCGGCGAGACACCAGTGGCCGAAGGCTGCGAAATCGCCGCGCTCCTAGCCGCCAGTCTCGGCGAAATCGGTGTGACCATCGATCACGCCCGGGCTTTGCTGATCGCCTTCAAACAGGACGCCACCAAGAACCGCTACGCCGATTGGTCCGACCTGATGGGCTACTGCCGCAACTCGGCCAACCCGGTGGGGCGCTTTCTGCTCGACCTTCATGGCGAAGGTGAAATCGGCCACGGGGCCTCCGATGCGCTTTGCGCGGCGCTGCAGATCATCAACCATCTTCAGGACTGCCAGGACGACTACCGCCATATCGACCGGGTCTATTTGCCCCTCGATCTGTTCGCTGCTGCCGGCATCGGCGTCGAAGCGCTGGATGAGACCAAGGCGTCGCCGGCCCTGCGCTGGGTTCTCGACCGGGTGCTGGACGGCGTCGACGAACTGGTCGCCGCGGCGCGGCCCCTGGCATCGACGATTCGCCATGGCGGCATGCGCCGCGAAGCATCCGTCATCGTAGCCCTTGCCGAGGCCCTGGCCAGAGAGCTTCGGAATCGCGATCCCCTGGCCGAACGGGTCGATCTCAGCCGTGGTCAGAAGGTCGCCTGCGTCATACGGGGTTTGTGGCGCGCCATGACTGAGACGCCCGGATCCCTCGACGACCCGGCCGCCGCCTATGCCCGCGCCCTGGTGCAACGCTCCGGCAGCTCGTTCTACGGCGCCATGCGTTTGCTGCCCCAGGATCAGCGCGAGGCCATGTACGCGGTCTACGCCTTTTGCCGCGAGGTCGATGACATCGCCGACGGTTTCGGCACGTCGAGCGCTAAGCAGAAGGCCCTGGCAGACTGGGATGCGGAGATCGATGCACTGTTTGCCGGAAATCCCCGGCGCCTGATTTCCCAAGCATTGGCCGAGCCGGTCGCCCGCTTTGGCCTGCGTCGGAACGATTTCACGGCGATAATGCGCGGCGTTGAAACCGATGCGAACGGCCCGGTGATAGGGCCGTCCATGGCTGAATTGGAACTTTATTGCGCCCGGGTTGCCGGCGCCGTCGGTCTATTGTCGGTCCGGGTGTTCGGTTGCAGAGATGCCCGCGCTGATGAGTTCGCTCTGGCCGTGGGTGAAGCCCTGCAGTTGACGAATATTCTGCGCGATGTGGCCGAAGACGCCGATGACGGGCGGCTCTACCTGCCTCACGAAGCCCTCGAAGCCGCGGGCATTGCCACACGCGACCCGTGGGGCGTGGCGAGCCATGCGGCGCTGCCCGAGGCCTGTGCCACGGTCGCCCTTGCGGCCCGGGAACGCTATACCGAAGCACAATCCATGCTGGCGGCCATGACGGCAGACGACCGGGCATCGCTTCGCCCGGCAGTGGTGATGATGACGGTTTATGACAGGCTGCTCGTACGCTTGGTGGCGAATCGCTGGCAGCGGCCCGAGAAACGCATCAAGGTGCCCCGGGTGGAGAAGATGTGGATTGCTCTTCGTCACGGCGTCATGTAACAGCCATTCAGTCAAGCAAGCAGGAGCAGTTGATGAGAGCGATTATTCTGGCGGCGGGCAAGGGACGACGCATGACCTTCGACGGTGTGCCCATGCCCAAGGTCATGTTCTCGTTCGGCGGGAAATCGCTATTGCGTCGCCACATTGAAATTCTACGTCATTGCGGAGTCGACGAAATCGTCGTCGCGGTAGGCTATCGCCGCGAGCTTATCGACCGGGAAATCGCCACCATGGGCGCCAGCGATTGGGTCGAGACGGTCTTTAACCCGGACTACGAGGAAGGCAGTATTGTCACCCTGTGGAGCGTGCGCGAACAATTGCTGAGCGGTGGTGACGTGATCCTCATGGACGGCGACGTGCTGTACGACCACCGCATGATGGATCGCCTGCTACAATCGGGTCACGGCAATTGTTTCCTGCTCGACCGTGATTTCAAACCCGGCGAGGAATCAACCAAGCTATGTGTGCGCGATGGCCATCTGGTCGAATTCCATAAAGTGGTCAATGTGGAGTTCGACTTCTGGGGTGAATCCGTGGGTTTCTTCCGTTTGACCGAGGATGTCGCCCATCGTCTGGTGCCGGCGGCCAAACGCTATCTCGACGCAGACATGCGATTCGAACTCTACGATGTGGCGTTGCGCGACCTGCTGCTGACCGATTTGCCGGGATCCTTTGGTTTTGAGGACATTTCAGGCTTGCCATGGACCGAGATCGATTTTCAAGAGGACGTCATGCACGCGGCCGATCGGGTCCTGCCCGAGTTAATCGATCACCGTGCCGACAGTCGCAACGCCGCGGCAGGCAGCGACTGATTTTTACAATGGCGGATAACCGTCGCCGGCAAATATTTGTCAATAGATTCATTACCCTATATACTGTCGCCCGTGCGACAACCTGGATTGCGGTTGGTGCTCGCGACGTCAGGCACGAACCGTTCAATCGCAACGGCCTGATTGGTATCGCCTGAAAGCTTGAGGGCGCGGCGTTGTGGTAGAAAAAAGGCGGCTATGTCTTGCAAGTCACGGCTATGACAGCTATTTCGTACGGTGCAATGTTGCGGGGCTAGGGGTCTGCGCGCCGACCGGAATTCCGGGGCGGGCGGATTGGCCATGAGTATCAACAGATGGTGTCGTGCGCGACCGCGTTCGAGCAGATGCCGGGGGATGCAATGAAGCCGAGATCCAACCAGACGCCGTTGCTGGACCGTGTTGATGAACCGCGTGATATGCGTGATTTGTCGGTTGAGGAATTATGTCAGCTTGCTGACGAGCTGCGTCTTGAGACCATTGATGCGGTGTCGGAG
>JAYGEF010000490.1:0-6929 GCA_046582535.1 Alphaproteobacteria bacterium | reverse complement strand
GTAACGGCCCGGAGCAGACAATTTTGAAATCCGCATGGCGGTAAGCGCGTTGACTGGATGTTTTCCCTTAGCCATTTTCCATCCCACAAAACATACCACATTTTATGCCGGATTGGATTGGACGTCAATGGACAGAATTGGTCGTCTATCCCGTATTATCCCGTATATTCAGCTATTTAATAGATGTGACTGGACGGCCCTAGACAGGGGTATGGCGGACTTCTAGTCCGCCGCCGCCACAAGCCGCGCCACCGGGCGCTCGGCGATGGGGAAGTGGAACAACGCCGAGAGGACGCTGAGGGCCACCGAGAACCACCACACCATGTCGTAGGAGCCGGTGGCGTCGTAGACCACGCCGCCCAGCCAGGCGCCGCTGAAGCCGCCGATCTGGTGGCTCAGGAAGACAATGCCGAACAGGGTCGCCATGTAGCGCACGCCAAAGATATGGGCCACCAGGGCGCTGGTCAGGGGGACCGTGGAGAGCCACAGAATACCCATGGCGCCGGCGAATATCAGGATCGAGGTGTCGCTGATCGGCATCAGAATAAAAACCGCGATCACTGCCCCGCGCGCCAAATAGATCCATGTCAGAATATTTTTCTTGGCGAAACGGCTGCCCAGGACGCCGGCCAGGAAGGAGCCGACAATGTTGGCGCCACCGATAACCGCCAGGGCGGTCGCCGCCAGCGAGGCCTCGGCGCCATGATCAACGATGAAGGCGGGCAAATGCGTGACGATAAAGGCGAGCTGGAAGCCGCAGACAAAGAAGCCGATGGTCAGCAGCATATAGCCGCGGTCGGCGCGGGCCTCGCGCAGGGCTTCGCTCAGGGACTGTTCTTTGACGGGCATCGGCGCCGGCCCCTGGTTGCCTCGGGTGCCGGTCAGGGCGGCGGCCAGAGGCAGGGTCAGCGCCACCAGGATGGCGAACAAAACCACGGTGGTGGTCCAGCCGTAGTCGGCCAGGAACGATTGGCCCAGCGGCACCAGTAGAAGCTGCCCGGCGGCGCCGCCGGCGGCGCCGATGCCGAGAAACAGGCTGCGCCGTTCTTCGGTCACGCTGCGGCCGATGACCGCCAGGATAACCCCGAAGCTGGTGCCGCTGAGGCCGGTACCGATCAGGATGCCGGCGGTCAGGGTCATTTCTCCCGGCGTCGACGCGTGGGACATTAGATAGAGGCCGAGGGCCAGGATGACAGTGCAGCCGGCGATCACCCGGCCCGAGCCGTACTTATCGGCAATGCCCCCGGCAATCGGCTGGGACAGACCCCAGAACAGGTTCTGAATGGCCACCGAGAAGGCGAAGACTTCGCGGCCCCATCCCAGGTCGCTGCTGATCGGCTGAAGGAACAACCCGAATCCCGACCGGGTGCCGAACGACACCATCATGATGATCGTACCGAAGATCAAAATGATCATCGGCGTCCGCCATGTGCGGGCGGCTTCGCTCATCACAGCATGACTTCGATCAGGTACGGTCCCTGGGTCGCAAGTCCGGCGGCAAGCTGCGTATTGAACTCATCGACGGTCGTCACCCGGGCGCCGTCAACACCCATGCCCCGGGCCAGCGACACGAAGTCGAGCTCGGGCCGGTCGAGGTTGAGCATATCCATGGCCTTGCGACCCGGGTTCTCGGCCCCGACCTTGGTCAACTCCTGGTGCAGGCAGGCATAGGACCGGTTGTTGAACAGCACGGTGGTGACGTCGAGATTCTCACGCGCCTGGGTCCACAATCCCTGGATGGTGTACATGGAACTGCCGTCGGCCTGGAGCGCCACCACCGGGCGGTCCGGGCAGGCCACCGCAGCGCCGACCGCGAGCGGCGGGCCGATGCCGATGGAGCCGCCGGTGATCTGCAGCCAGTCGTGGGGCGGCGCGCCGCGGGTCATGGCGGGGACGCCGCGCCCGGACGTTATGCCCTCATCGACAACAATCGCGTTTTCGGGCAGCAGGGCGCCGACCGTGGCGGCCAGCGACTCGACGGTCAATTCACCGTTGGGCGGGGCCGGTCGCGACGGCGCTTCGGTCACGGCGCTGCCGGGTGCCGCGCCGACCTCCTCGGCCAGCCATTCCAAGGCGCCCACGAGATCGTCGCCGATGGTTGCCAGGGGATGGATCTGGCAGCCTTCCGGATACAGCAGGCTGGGCTTGTTGGGGTAGGCGAAAAACGCCACCGGGGCCTTGGCACCGACCAGGATGATGTGCTTCGCATCGGCCAACGACTCGAGGGCCATATCGACCGGATAAGGCACCGCCGATACGCGGACGCGACCGGCGCCGCGCTGGAGCCGGCCATTGGAGGTCTGGCTCATGAGCCGGGCGCCGGTGGCGGCGGCGATACGGCCGGCGGCGTCTAGCCCGGCCTCGCGCAGGGCCGCGCCGGTCATAAGTATGACGCAAGTCTCGTCGGTACGGAGCGCGGCGGCGGCCTCGGCGATGGCGGCGTCGCTGACCGCCGGGCGACCGGGTATCGCCGGCACCTCGGCCGGGCCGTTCGACTCGTTCCAGGCGGTATCCGCCGGCAGGATCAACGTCGCCACCTGGCCCGGCGGCGCCATGGCGGCGGCAATGGCCTCGGCGGTGTCGCCGGCCACGGTGGTGGCGTTGGGCGAGGTCCGCACCCAGTGGGACACCGGTCCGGCAATGCCTTCGATATCGGCGGTCAGCGGCGCGTCGTACTCAAGATGGTAGGTGGCGTGATCGCCGACCACGTTGACCACCGGGCTGAAAGCCTTCTTGGCGTTGTGCAAATTGGCTAGGCCGTTGCCCAGACCGGGGCCCAGGTGGAGGAGGGTCGCCGCCGGTTTGTCGGCCATGCGGGCATAGCCGTCTGCGGCGCCGGTGACGACGCCCTCGAACAGCCCGAGCACACAGCGAATACCATCGACCCGGTCAAGCGCCGCGACGAAATGCATCTCCGAGGTACCGGGGTTGCTGAAACAAACGTCGACGCCGCCGCCGACCAGGGTTCGTGTAAGGCTCTCAGCGCCGTTCATTATGTATTTCCTTAAACTTTGCGATCAGCCGGTCGGACCGACAACGACCTGGCGTTGGGTGCCGAGACCCTCGACACCCACGGTGACCACGTCGCCGGGCGCAAGGAAGCGTGGCGGCGTGCGACCGGCGCCAACGCCCGGCGGCGTGCCGGTAATGATCACGTCACCGGCTGACAGGGTCATGAAGAAGCTGATGTAGCTGATCAGATGGGCGACGTTGAAAATCATCTGGCTGGTCGAGCCGTCCTGCATGGATTCGCCGTTGACCTCAAGGTGGACGCGCAGCGCCTGGGGGTCGGGCACCTCGTCGGCGGTGACCAGCCAGGGACCGAGGGGTCCGAAGCTGTCGCAGCTCTTGCCCTTCTGCCAGTCGCCGCCACGGTTGGACTGGAAATCCCGTTCGGAGACGTCGTTGGCGACGCAGTAGCCGGCCACGTGGCGGAGGGCGTCGGGCTCGTCCACATAGCGCGCGGTGGTGCCGATGACGACGGCCAGTTCGGCCTCCCAGTCGACCTGGGTGGCGCCCCGCGGCATGACAATGTCGCCGTTGGGGTCGTTGAGCGAGGTGATCTGCTTGGCGAACAGGATCGGCTCGTCGGGCACCGCCTCGCCGCTTTCCGCCGCGTGATCGGCGTAGTTGAGACCAACCCCCATGATCTTGCCGATGCCGCTGAGCGGCGGCGCCAGGCGCGGATCGCCATCGACCAGCGGCAGCGATGTGGGGTCGATTGCGCGCAACCGATCAAGGGTTGCCGGCCCCAGGTCGCTGCCGGCAATATCGGCGATCTCACCGGAAAGGTTACGGAGACCTCCGTTGGCATCAATAACGCCGGGGTTTTCCCCGCCGGCGGGGCCGTAACGCACAAGTTTCATAATTCTATCTCGTTGGTTTTGGGTGGTTAGACGTCGGCGCTCTCGTTGACTGACTCGCCGGAGTCGATTCGTGCCTTGTGACGGCGATGGCTGCGAACGCTAAACGGTATCGACGCGGCGTAGCCGAGCGCGAGGGCCGAGAAGGCGTACCAGGGATAGCCGACGAAAGCGGCGAACAACAGCCCGACCAGCAGCAGGACCGGCAGGACATGGCCGTGACGAATCTTGAGGCCCTTGCCCGAGTACATGGGGATCGTGCTGACTGTCAGAAATGCGACGCCGCCGGTGTAGAGGGCGACGAACAGCGGTTCGCGCAAAAACGTATCGCCGAATTCGAAGGACAGCATCATGGGCACCAGGACGATGCCGCTGGCCGATGGCGCCGGCGCGCCGGCGAAGAAGTGAGATGCCCACACCGGGCGGTCGGGATCGCTCAGACTGGCATTGAAGCGCGCCAGGCGCAGCGCCATGCAGACCGCAAACAGCAGGGATATGGCCCAGCCGACACCGTGGCCGGCTTCCAGGGTCCAGAGATACAGCACCACCGCCGGGGCGACGCCAAAACAGACGAAGTCGGACAGGGAATCAAGCTCGGCGCCAAAATCGGACGATGCCTTGAGCACCCGGGCGATGCGGCCATCGAGGCCGTCGATAATGCCGGCGAGAAGGATCAGCCCGACGGCGAACTCCCAGCGCTCGGCCAGAGCATAGCGGATCGACGACAGCCCGGCGCACATGCCCAGCACGGTGACCGCGTTGGGTATCAGGGCGTTGATGGAGAGGCCGCGCAGGCGTCGGGGACGCTTCATGTGATTAACGGACCTCGCCAGTTCGCGCCGAAGCGTTTTCGCCGGGCTGCACGCTGCGCGCCAACACCGTTTCGCCGCCAATAGCTTTCTGGCCAGGGATGGCAAGAGGGATCATGCCGTCGTCGAGATAGACATCGACCCGGCTGCCGAAGCGGATCATGCCGAAACGCTCGCCGGCGCCGACCTGTTGGCCATCGCCAACCCAGCACAGGATACGCCGCGCCACCAACCCGGCGATCTGGACAATAGCGAGATCCTTGCCGTCGGCAGTGGTCATGCGCACGGACTGGCGTTCATTGTGCTCGCTGGCCTTGTCGAGGGAAGCGTTTAGGAAGCGGCCGGGCCGGTAGGCCAGAGCCGTCACTACGCCGTCCGCGGGCATGCGGTTCACGTGGATGTCGAACACGTTCATGAACACGCTGATGCGGGTTCGCTCACCACCGTCCATGCCCAATTCGGGCGGCGGCGTGGCCGGGCCGATGGATTGCACCAGACCGTCCGCCGGACTGATGACCAATCCGGCCTCGGTCGGCGTGACCCGCGCCGGATCGCGAAAGAAATAAGCGCACCAGGCGGTGAGCAGAGCGCCGATCCAGCCCAGGGGCGCGGCAATCAGTCCCAGGGCCACGGCGACCAAAGCGAAGCCGGCGATAAACGGCCAGCCTTCGCGCCTGAATGGCACCAAAACCGTATCGAGCGCACCTCGGCTCATGAACTCCAATCCTCGCTGGCCGATAACCTGGGCCGTGGCCCTCGATCCTCGCCGCCTGTCTTAGGCCGTTGACATCACGGCGTCTAGTTCTCCGTAACTGAAGTGGATTCGAGGCATGGTGAAAAAACGCTGCTTTTACCGTTTCTTAGCGCAAATCATGCCTACTTTGTCATTATGCTTCCACTGTAACCACCAAACGAGGTAGGCCGTGTCAGCCACCAGTGAGCTTCGAGCCGACGAAAGCACCCCAGCCACCGGCGCCGTGAACGGCAGATTCGACGGTCGCCCGACCATTGATTCCTATAGCGAACTCATGCGTCGCGCCAAAAACGCGCCGCTGAACTTCAACTTTGCTTGGCACGGTATGGATTTTGGCGGCACCTTCGAAGCGATCGAGGGCGGTATGCGCCTGTCCCTGCAAAGCAATCTGGCTGAGTTGCCCTATTCGGCCGAGGACGCCAAGGCCCGTGGCGACCTGCTGGCAGTGGTCGATACACTGGATGGCCATACGGAAGGCCTGCTCAAGGTGGTCAAGGCAAGTACGATCGTTCTGGGGAACGAAATCCCAATGCCTCGCACACCGACGGGCAGCATCAGTTCGGTGGTGACCAATCTTGCGTTGTTGGTTTTGAATGCCGCGCCCTGCCTCGATCTTATCGCCGAATTCGCCAGCCGCGAACACGCCGCCTAGAGCATTGTCCGGTCAGTCGGCCGACGGCAGCAGGAATATCTGGCCCGGGTAGATCAGGTCGGGATCGCCGATCTGATCCCGGTTAGCCTCGAATATCGTCACATACTGGACGCCTTCGCCGTAACTTCGGCGGGCGATTCGCCACAGGCTGTTGCCCGGCTGCACCACGACCACCGAATCACGGCCTGTGGGCAGGGTGAAATCGGCGCGGGCAAAGGGTGTCTCGATGCGGGCCAGAACGACGCCGTCCTCGTCAACCAGATCGACGCGCAGGCTGTGCAGACCGGGTTCGACCACACCGTCCGGCGCCATATGCCATAGGCCGTCGTTGCCGCCGCGGCCACTGCCCGAAAAGACGTTGTCGAGATAGACCATGACCGGCCGGCCCGGCCCCACCCGACCACCAAGGGCGAACTGGCCACGGTCATCGTATTCGATGGAATCAAGGGTCAGACCCTGGCCGCCGGCCAGTCCGACGCCGGTCTCCGGCGCCTGCAGAATTTCACTGGCGCCCAGGTCATCCTTGGGGATCAGGACCGCCAGGACGTTCTCGCCGGGTTCGTCGCTGGTTTGTCGTTCGGGGACGGCTAGAACCACCACGGCCACCGATTCTATGATCTCGCCGTCGGCCGTGTGCGCGATCAGGGAAAGCTCCCGCGAGCCTGGCGCGATACGGTCTTCAGGAACCACCGCCCATTCGCCTCGGGCTCCGGCCGTGACCTCGGCAATGACCGTATCGCCCTCCAGGATCTGGACCTCGGCGCCGGGCTCGGCGCGGCCGGCGATGACCGCATCGCCGTCGGGGCTGATGCGGACGATGTCAAAACTCGGCGGAATGGCGGTGTCGGGCG